>DAOWEJ010000059.1 GCA_030638575.1 Deltaproteobacteria bacterium
AAAATTATGTGTTAATGCAAATAGAAATAGTTGAATGGTAGAAAAAGATGATGAATGGTGGTTAATGGGGGATAAAAGGGGAAAAAGATATCAAAATCGCAGGATTTCCTTTAATGTTTTAGCTCCTTTTCTGCTGACCGGGATTATTGTTTTATTCTTGTCTGCCACCCTGACATGATATCGTCCTTTCTTTACCGAAGAGAGTTCCTCGACTTTTGAAAGATTTACCATAAAGCTTCGATGCACCCGGCAGAACATTTTCTGCTTAAAACGATTTTCCAGCTCGTATAAAGGAAGGTTGGTTAAATGTTCCTTATCATAAAGATGTGCCGTAGTATAATTTTTAACACTTTGCAGATAAATAATCTCATCCACATCTATAAAAATGATTTTATCCTTAACAAAAACAGGAAGTTTGAACAGATAGGCCTGTGAACTTTCCTTTTCCGCAATCATCACTTCACTGGTAAGATCGTTAATTACCATAACAACCCCGGCGCGTAGATCATCAGAATCCAAAAGGGGGTTGAGCCGCACGGAAAGGATCGTTGCAGGTCCATCTATAATTTTTACCAGGGGGAGGAACTGGTCTTCACTGCCAAGTGTTTTTGCGATTAATTTGTTAACTATTTTCTTATTTTCCGGCAGGTGACATTCAAGGACATTCATTCCTACAGCCCGATTTCGTACACGAGCCAGCATTTTTTCAGCAAAAGGATTCATAAACGTAATTTGATTTTTCAGATCGATTACCACTACCCCAACACCAAGAGAAAAAAGGAGTTCTTTAGCCATTCCGTTTATTTTCTCATTGTCGTGTTGTCCCATAGTAACCTCTCCAGAAGATGGCAGGTATATTCAAAATAGGATTTTCCGAGCTACGAATTGGGTATTTTATAGAACATGTCAGGATTACTGCGGCTTTAAAATTCTAATGATTTTTGGTTTGTACTCGTTTTTCTTTGCCAGCCTGTTTCCCCTTGATTTGATGAACAAAATAGCTAAAAAGAAAAATGAAAAACCGACAACAGCCGAAAACACAGAGGCATCTATGTCAAATAGGGGTCCAATATTCTGTCCGATGGCTGCCCCAAGAATCATAAGCAAAATCGGAAAAACATAAAGAAGAAATGATGCTTTTAGTAATGAAGCTGTTTCAATGCTGATAACAATCCTGTCGCCAACCTGAGCACCAACTTCATTTATCGCTTCCACCTCAATTTCCTTTCCGCTTTCAATTACACTGCATGAACTTTTAACAGAACATGTTTCACAGGCCCCTGTCCTCGTGGTTTTCACCCATGCGGTGGTGGAATCGACCTTTATTACTATTCCTCTCTCAGTTGCCAAAATTTTTTCCTTTTAAAAATTCAACTTCGCTAATCAAGCCTGTAGCTTGACAGAATATCGAACATATTAAAAGATGAACGTCCAACATCGAACATCGAACGTTGAACGTCGAATAATGATGTCGCTCCGCTCCTCAAATTATTTTAAAATTGAACAAAAAACTAGTACCGAACATTTGACAACTATTTCTGTTTCTTCACCTTTTTCCATTCAACATTCGATGTTGTACGTTCGATGTTCGATGTTTGTTTTTTTCAGTAAACCTTCCACAGGCCATCCAGCGCAAAAACAACTCAGCGCTTATGGGCAGTCGCCGGATGACATAAAAATACATTTTTCAACTTCACCAGGAGCCGTCAAGCCCCCTTAAACCGCTCATGTAAAGCCGTCCTGAAGCAAGAAAAAGTGAAAAACGGGTAAGTAAAACAGGGAGGTTATGTGATCGGGCAAGTTTGATTATGCTCTCTCCGGGCTTTTTCCCCCGTACGAAAACAACTGCACCCACCCCTGCAACTTTAGCTGTCCGTATAACGTCATCGGACATTAATCCTGTAAGAAGTACTGCGTCTTTTGCAACAGCAGCCAGAACATCATTCATTAAATCCGCACCGCCTGCGCCTACTATGATTTTGTCGAGTTGATCTTCTCCTGTAAGAACTTCCGCCTTTAATACATCTTTAATTTCTGATAATTTCATGTAAAAAAATTCCTAATGAGCTCATAGCTCATAGTTCATAGCTCATAGTTCATAGCTGATAGCAAAAAGGATTTAAGTCCTTTAACTATCAGCTTTGAGCTGTCAGCTATCAGCTATCAGCTATCAGCTATCAGCTAATTAAGGGTTTGCTCAAATTATATAATTCAATTTAACTAATGAAGCTTATTTATATGCCACAATAATAAAAAAAAGTCAATGCTACTACCATAAATAAGCAGGATTGTTGACTGTTTCAAATAACCAGACTATATACTGGACAGCAAACAGGAGCTTAAAGGAGTTTTGCAATGAATAACTATAAACAACTTGCACTTGAAACAGCGGGATTCATTAAAAGCCGGATTGATAACCGGATTGATAAATTGCCTGAAATAGGGCTATTAACAGGAACAGGTCTTGCTAAAAGTGCACAATCACTGGCTGTATCCGCATCTTTTGAATATAAGGAAATCCCGCATTTTCCTGTTTCAACGGTTGAAAGCCACTTTGGGAAACTACTGATCGGAAATATGTATGGAAAACATATTATCGCAATGCAGGGCCGTTTTCATCTCTACGAAGGCTACTCACCTTTGGAAGTGACTTTCCCTGTGAGGGTTATGCAGGAACTCGGCGTTAAGATACTTATCCTTTCCAATGCATCAGGCGGCCTTAACCCGGTATTTAAGCCTGGAGATATAATGATTATAACCGACCATATTAATCTTACAGGTTCCAACCCGCTTATCGGCCAAAATGAAGAAAGCTGGGGTATTCGATTCCCTGACATGTCCGAAGCTTACGATAAAAGCATGGCGGCGCTCGCTGGGAAAGCCGGATCAGATGCAGGTATCGATTTGCAGAAAGGCATTTATGCAGGACTTAAGGGCCCATCCCTTGAAACCCCTGCTGAAGTTCGTTTTCTCAAAACCATAGGTGCGGATGCCGTCGGCTTTTCAACCATACTTGAAGTGATCGCGGCCGTACATGCAAAAATGAAAGTTCTCGGTCTGTCAACTATAACCAATATTAACAACCCGGACAACCCCGTCCCTGCAACGGTTGAAGAAATAATCGCGGTTGCGGAAAAAGCCGCCCCTGATCTTGATAAAATAATCAGTTCAATTGTGGAGAATATTTAATCCGACAACGCAACTTACAAGCCATATTTAGCAGAAGCTTCTTTGTGTGTCACACGTAATCGTTGTGGATTACGGGTTGCGCGTTTCGGGTTACGGGTTATAAAAAAGGATTATTTCCGATTAAAAACTCGCAACCCGTAACCCGGAACAATTACGTAATCACCAAACGAACAAGTTTAAAAAAACGTATTATTGGTAACGGCAAATATCGTTGTAAGGTTAATAACTATGAAATCAGCTGACATCCTCATTTCAAATGGAATTGTTCTGACCCTGGATGACAAAAACTCACAGATCAAAAACGGCAGTGTCGCCGTAAAAAAAGATAAAATTGTTGCTGTAGGGAATGCTGATGATTTTTCATCATGGAAAGTATCCCGGATAATAGACGCACGTGATTGTATAGTCATGCCCGGCCTTATAAATACACATACCCACGCAGCAATGATATGCTTCAGAGGGCTTGCAGATGACCTTCCTTTGACGACATGGCTAAATGAATATGTTTTTCCTGCCGAGGCAAAACTTGATGAAGAAAAAGTCTATCGCGCCTCTCTTCTTGCCTGTGCTGAAATGATCCTCTCAGGCACAACGTGCTTTTGTGATATGTATCTCTACGAAGATGCCGTTGCCAGGGCTGCCAAAGATGTAGGAATACGAGCGGTTATAGGGGAGGTTTTATACGATTTTCCTTCACCCAATTACGGCCCCATAGAGAAAGGTTTTTCCTATACCGAAATGCTCATTGAAAAGTGGAGAGATGATCCATTAATTAATATCGCTGTCGAACCCCACTCACCTTATCTCTGCTCTCCAGACCTCCTTAAAAAAGCCTTCTCTATAACGCAAGCCCATAATCTTCCCCTAGTAATCCACGTTTCTGAAACCAAAAGCGAGGTTTCAGGAATTAGGGATAAATATGGCCTCACACCGATTGGTCACCTTGCCGATCTTGGCATCCTTGCCCCTAATCTTCTTGCATGTCATTGTGTCGTCCTTACAGATGAAGATATCTCACTTTTACATAGCTTTGATGTTAAGGTTGCCCACAACCCGGAAAGTAATATGAAACTTGCATCCGGTATTGCGCCGGTGCCGGAGCTCTTAAAAGCAGGCATTTGTGTCGGGCTTGGGACCGACGGGTGCGCAAGCAATAATAATCTCGATATGTTTTGTGAAATGGATACGGCGGCAAAACTTCATAAGGTTGACACGTATGATCCCACTGTCATGGACTCTACTACGGTGCTAAGAACAGGCACCATCGAAGCAGCACGGGCGCTTGGTCTCGGGAAAATAACGGGCTCTTTAGAACCAGGAAAAAAGGCGGATATAATCCTTCTTGACACTAAAAAGCCCCATCTCACTCCAATGTATAATCCAACCTCCCATCTTGTCTATGCTGCAATGGGAAGTGATGTAAAAACAACAATAATAAACGGTGAGGTTGTCATGGAAGATAGAAGGCTTCTTACAATCGATCTTGAAAAAACGATGGATGATATAAAAAAGATCGCAAAAGATATAAGGAACGCTTGATATTCCCTGGGCTGGAAAAACGATGAATTTCGATACTATTATTCATAACTGTACAATTATTACAGTTAATCCTGAATTTGATATATTTGAAGACGGAGTAATTTGCATAAAAGATGGCCGCCTTGAGCAAATCGAAAAAAATGCTCATGACAATGTTCTTCCTGGTGCAAAGAAAATTATCGACGCAAAAGGCGGGATTGTCATGCCAGGCTTTGTCAATACCCACACCCATCTGCCCATGACGCTATTTCGAGGACTTGCTGACGACCTCCCCTTACATGTCTGGTTAAACGAACATATCTTTCCTGCTGAAAAAAAATATATAAACCCTGAATCTGTTCGTTCCGGAACACTTCTTGCCTGTGCCGAAATGATATTATCCGGAACCACTACATGCTGTGACGGATATTTCTTAGAAGACATCGTTGCTAAAGGAGTTAATGATTCAGGTATGCGGGCGATACTCGGACAGGGCGTTATCGATTTTCCCGCACCCGGAATCGAGGATCCTTTGCAAAACATTAGAAACGCCGTAGAATATGCGGGAAAATGGCTGGATGTTTCTCCGACCATCACCCCCGCAATATTCTGCCATTCACCTTATACCTGCTGTACAAAGACACTAAAGGATGCAAAGGCTGCTGCAAATGCAAAAGATCTGGTTTTCCAGATTCATGTGGCAGAAACAAAAGATGAACAAAAACGGATTCAGTCCGAACACCGGATGACGCCGGTACAGTATCTTGATAGTATCGGAATACTCGATTACAACACATTGCTTGTTCATTGTGTATGGATTGATGATGGTGATATTGAAATAATCGCAAAGCAAAATGCAAAAATTTCCCATAACCCTGAAAGCAATATGAAGCTTGCTGCCGGTATTGCACCGATAGTACGCTGTCTTCAAGCCGGAATAACAGTAGGCCTTGGAACGGACGGATGCGCAAGTAATAACAACCTTGACCTTTTCCAGGAAATGGACTCTGCTGCGAAGCTTCATAAAGTGGCCAGCCATGATCCCACGGTTATGGATGCAAAATCTGTTATTATCATGGCGACCATCGGCGGTGCAAAAGCCATAGGCCTTGATAATGAAATCGGCTCCATCGAAGTCGGGAAACAGGCGGATCTTATTATTATAGATACTGACAAACCTCACCTGACCCCCCTGTATAATCCGGTATCCCATATTGTTTATGCCGCTCAGGGATCAGATGTACGGGATGTTCTTGTTGCAGGGAAAATTCTCATGAGAAACCGGAAACTGCTGACTTTAGATCTGGACGGCATCCTTGAAAAGGTTAACAAAATCAGTAAATTAATCAGAAGCAATAGTTTTATTCCTTGAATAATAGGACACAGATTTGCACAGATTCACACAGATTTTAATAATGTTAATACTTTTTTGTCGTAGTAGAAATTTTATATCTGTGTAATCCGCGTTCATCCGTGTCCCATTA
>DAOWEJ010000099.1 GCA_030638575.1 Deltaproteobacteria bacterium
ATTATTGACTGTAGTCGACTATGTAAAGGGGGACATCCACAATTAAGTAAATAATTTTGGTTCTTCTCCAATATAGTTGGAGAAGAGGGTCCAAGGATTCCAGGGGTCAAGGATTCAAGGCCCGCCCTGTCGCGACTCGGTGATTACTTAAAGTATAGGCTAAGTTTCATAATGATAATCATTTAACGTTGTAAGCTTCATCATGGGGTCCCAACAGTACAAACTTAATGGTTTCGTCAGATGTTGCGGAACAATCGGAACATGCAACAAATTCAGCGTCTCTCTTTTTTCGGCATGCAGCACAATACAGGTAGCTTATGATGAAGTTACGTTTGATCGGGCAAGAATAAAACCCTCTCAAGTTACCCTTTAGAGGTTCACCAAGTTAAACTGGATGCTCCATAATCTGGCGAACTTTCTGTTCAATCTGCTTCTTTGTGCCGGGATGTTTCCTGACACCTTTCAAAAATTCCTTTTCCAATATTTCTTTCATCAGTCGCCAAAAACTTCCTCAAAGCTATACCATTTGGCCGTGCCATCGCGAAGCCTGGACTGTATATCGAGTAACGCTTTATGGAAGTCAGGGTCAGAAAGTATGATCTCCATGCTATTTCCTTGCGATTGCCGTTTGAGTGCGAGAACAAATTGCGTAATAACATCGGCGACTGTTGTTCGGTTTTCTCGAACATATACCTTGACAAAATCCACTAAATCCTGATCAAGGCTGATATTTAAACGTGCCTTAGGCATGATATCCCTCCCTGTTGTAATGTTCCCAATATACACACATCAGGAACAATTTTCAAGATGGAAACGCTTATTAATCTCTCACAGAGGCTACTCCGGTAAATAGTCGCAATGGGTAAAAGTATGGGAGGCCTTTGAAAAACGGCACTTTTCGAAGTCTGCGTTTATCTGCCCGATTCCAGCCTACGCCGCGGCTACGGCAGGCAGGTCTGTGTCCCCGATTAGCGGGATCTACGCTTCGCTTCAACAGGCTCAAATTCCAATCCTCGAAACCCCGCCATGGCGGGGTTCCTGTGGTTGAAATTTTCGCCTTTCTTGAACTTGAATTCCGCTTTATCGGGACATTCTTCAAAAGTCTCTATGGCTTGGGCAGAGATAGCTCCGCATGGTAACTTACACCTTTTTATTCTACTGCGAGACCTTTGAAAAACGGCACTTTTCGAAGTCTGCGCTTATCTGCCCGATTCCAGCCTACGCCGCGGCTACGGCAGGCAGGTCTGCGTCAGGCTCAAATTCCAATCCTCGATCCGCCTGAGGCGGATCGCCTTCCTTGAACTCGAACCCCGGTTAAATATAAAAAAAGATTTAACAGGGCAGGCAAAAATTACCATTTTTCAAAGGTCTCACTGCAAAGCAAACTTTATTATTACGCAACTATTATGCCAGGAAAAATAAAAAGGGTGAGCTGATGGGTCTGTATAGTTGTAACTTTTTGATATATAAATAATATAATTATTTTTAAAGGCTTTCAGAAATGTCGTGAGACATAAAAATAATGGTTCAACTGTCAAGTTAGTTTACAAAAATAAGTTTTTTTTGTAAATTTAATTGACAGTATCTCCTTTTCCTTATGCTTGTTTTTCACCTGCATTTTTCCTGGAGAAGTCATATGGAAAAGATAAATAAAGACACACGTTTACAAAAGAAGAGCTAAAACTGTATTATGATGTGACAACATCGATTCATACAATTATTAAGTTAATATGCAAAAATTAAGGTTTTTTATGTAAATTTAGTTGACAGTATGTTTATGCCCTTAATACTTGTTTTTTATCTGTATTCTGTCTTTTTATATGGAAAAGATAAATAGCTTACAACTAAGCGGTTGTCAGTTGTTTTTTGGGGAGGTTAAGGAAATGCTGTCAAATCTTGAACAGTGAATAAGATGAGACCTTCGAAAAGTGGCGTTTCGAAGTCTACGCTTATCTGCAAAGGTCTCAAGGTGTGTGAAGCGGGAATTTACAGAGGGTCAGGGGCTACTCATTTTGTTTATGATAATTACCACCCGCCGGTTCAAAGCGTGGGCTCTTTCCGTCCGTCTGGAGTCTTCCGGCCACAAGTCACCGAGACAGGTTGTTCTCAACCGCCAGGCATCAACACCAAGATCGACAAGATGAGCTTTTACAGCTTCCGCGCGTTTATCCCCTATTGCAAATTTTGACCTTTCGGAACCCCTGGAATCACTGTGTCCTTCGATATATACATTGAAACGTGGATGAAGTTTGAGCCACTCGGCCTTGCGCTTTAAAGCAGACTTGGCCTCAGGCAATAGCTCATAGCTTCCAAATTCAAAGTGAATTGTTTCATATTCGAAAACAAAGGAGCCCAGATTGCCAAGGAGCTCTTCCTCCGGAACCGGCACTGCAGTTGTCCGCACAACAATTTTCGTCCTGGCCGGTGGTTCTGTCAAGGCTGATTGCTCTTTATTTGCAGTATTCGCACAAGAAAAACAGAACAAAACCAGGGAAAGCACAGTCAGCAGCGATAGACTATTCATTATGTTACGACGCATAATACCTCTCATTGTGAGACCTTTGCAGATAAGCGTAGACTTCGAAACGCCCCCTTTCGAAGTCTGCGCTTATCTGCCCAATCTTTGCGTCAGGCTCAAATTTTGGCACGCAGTAAAGCTTTAGCGCTATCCTCGAAACCCCGCCATGGCGGGGTTCCTGTGGTTAAAATTTTCGCCTTTCTTGACCTTGAACAAAATTGAGCATTTTTCAAAGATCTCATTATAATTACATTGTGAATGTTAACAGGCGTAGCTCCGCTTTTTGGCTTACATTGCTATGAAACCTTTGCAGATAAGCGTAGACTTCGAAACGGCACTTTTCGAAGTCTGCGCTTATCTGCCTCCCGCCATCGGCGGGACGTCAGTCTCAAATTTTGGCACTTTAGTGACACTTAGTGAAGCATCAGCGCTAACCTTTAGCGCTATCCTCGATCCGCCTGAGGCGGATCGCCTTCCTTGAACTATGCCAAATTGAACATTTTTCAAAGATCTCGTTATGTAATGTATAGCCAGTTTAAATCATAATAAAATATATTAGAAATGGAGCGGAAACCTTTTATATTTAACTGCTCAGGTGGATAGGTTGAAGACTGTTAGGAAAAAGCGCATTTTGAAGCCATGTTTGGTGCAAGAATCACATTCCGCCAAAATACGGCAATCGTGTTCTTCTGACCCCTTCAGCCTTCAGTCTAAACAGCTTCAGCCTGACTACGTGAGTAGTTACATTGAAAATTACTTTAAATAACCTTTATAGCACATATTATACCACAAATCAATTTTTTCAGCATAAGGCGTGACAACACAGCTATCGGGTATAAAGTGGAATTTTTAAATCGGTTCGGACGGATACGTCAACGCAGCAATATAGAGCAATAACGCTGCAAAATTACCGGCAGGCGTTATGTGTCACCAATTTTGGTCGTCATGGTTGTGAGGTGTGGGTAAAGAGTAAATATGATCGAGTTGGGGTATCTTATTGACATTGCTTGTCAAAATTTTGACGCTCGGAATGGAAAACTCTACGAATTAAATGAATGGACGCAGGGGAATAACGCCCGGCAAAGCGTTAAGACTTGGGAAAATTTTTAGAGTCTCAGCAGATTTCTGAATGCGGTTCGATTGCCCGCGTGAATGCTCAACCACTAAATTTTTCTTGACACATATGCATATGAGAACGGGTATTGGTTTCGTCGATGTCCACCTTTTAGCGTCTGCCCAATTGATAAAAGCACCATTGTGGACTGCAGATAAGAGGTTAAAATCTGTGGCAATTCATCTTGATTTGTCATATAAGTAGGAGAAAACCGGCCGCACGTCAACTGCCATCCAGCCGATTTTTAATTTTTCACCACAGAGTCACAGAGGGCACAGGGTAACATTTTCTCTGCGCGCTCTGCGTCTGGAACGAGGGGAGCGATTGGGCGGTGAATATGTGCCCACTACCAGCATCATAACCGCTAAGGCTTTTCGCCTAAAGGCGAAGGTTTTTAACCTGGTGAATGGAAAAAATAGAAATGGACGACTACCAGTTCAGTCAGCTTTTAGGCCGTCTTGAACTTTCCTGGGAAGGATACAGGAAGGTTCGGAAAGGGGTAAAAAAGCGCATCCGTCGGCACATGCAACAGTTAGGGTGTAAAACAATGGCTGAATATCTGGCTGAACTGGACAAAAGCGATGAGGCCAAACGAGAATGTGACTCCTTGATGTCTGTATCAATCAGTCGTTTTTTTCGTGATCGAAAATTCTGGCAGACCCTTGAAAAAGAGATACTTCCCGATCTTATTAAGAGGAAAGAAAACCTGAAAGTCTGGTCTGCAGGCTGCGCATGCGGCGAGGAGGTTTATAGTTTTAAGATTGTCTGGAACCGGCTGGAAAAATCGGGAGTATCCCTGCCGGAATTGAAAATTATAGCAACCGACTTAAGCACGACCTATCTCGACAGGGCACGGGCCGGGGTCTTTCATTCCAGCAGCTTAAGAGAGGTTAATAAAGAGGATTACTCCAGCTACTTTGATACCAATACACGCGGCAGCCGTTTTTCGGTAAAACCTGCAATTAAAAAAAATATTGTCTTGAAACAACTCAGCCTGCTCGCCGATCCTCCGGGACTGAATTTTGATATCATCTTTTTACGAAATAACCTTCTTACTTATTATCAGGATCATCTGAAACAACCTGCTTTTAAAAAGGTACTCGCTGCGCTGGCGCCTTCAGGTGTTATTGTAATCGGTTCCCACGAGCGCCTCCCTTTTGAGACCGAAAGCCTCCTCCCCGTTAATCCCCATTCCTTTGTTTTTAGAAAATATGGCTCTTCTCCAAATTAGTTGGAGAAGAGGATTCGAGGATTCAAGGGGCCCAGGGTTCAAGTGAATGCAAACGGCTTGATACAGATGACATAAACACTTGCGTCTTGTCTGCCCTTACTCCTTAATATTTTCAAAGTATGTCTATATAAAAATACGGTTCCAAGAGTCAGGAATTTTTCTGTATGTATTTATTTTTCGGTTATTTTCACTCGAATCCTTGACCCCTTGAATCCTGGAACCCTGATCAATCGACCAACTCTTTGAGAGATAATCCAAAAATATTTATAAAACTCATCTTAAGATTTCCGTGTGCTGATTTGAAATATATTGGCCGCCCTGCTGGGAAATGCGCCAAGCATTTCACAGCCTGTCCGTGTGGGACGGTGTGGGTCAGCCTGCCCTGTAGCTCCGGCAGATGGTACTGGGGTAGTTAATATTATATCGTGATGTTTTGGATAAAGCCTTCTATATCTTTCAATAAATCCGCACTATGCATGTATCTGTTTGTTGGGCAGGTAATGATTTGACCGCGCGGAAGGGTTTGGGCTATCTTTTTGATATTTTCTTTGGAATGGAGCGTATCTGTGGGGGCATAGGCAAGGGCCGTTGGAATTTGTACGGTTTCAAGATCCGGCCACAGCTTGTATTTCATGGCAGCTTTTACCGACATCTTGATGCGCCGGGGATGTGCATTTTTTATTGTGAGTTTATAACGTTGCATCTGTTCAGGCTCTTTTTTTGCATCAACCCGAAATGTACGAAGATACCACAAGGCAAAATATTTCAGAAAATGATAGCTGAAATCAGGCAGAAGAAGCAGCTTCTGCATAAGCGGATGGGCTGAAAATTCACTGTTTGGTCCAACAAGGAATGCGCATCGCACGTTAAGGCCATTGTTCTTAAGCGCTTCAAGAAGAGCTGTAGCACCGAATGAACTTCCCATTACTATTGATTGTTCCGGATCGATTGGCAGTTTTTTACAGACATTTATTAAATCAAGGGTAATCCTGGGTATTGTGAAGTCATTGATGCCGATTTTTTCTTTTTTGATATGCGCGGAAATTTTCTCTCTGGTTTCAATATAAAACACGGGTCGCTTTTTGGTCATTGAGCGTAACAGTTCAGCCCAGCCGGAAACATGAGATATCCATCCGGATACAAAAATAACGGGTTCAATCGATTCTTCAGGTTCTTTTTTTTCAGGCTGCCATTGAAGTACTTTCAGCTCTACATCATCTGAAGCCGATATATACTCGGATTTATAATAGGCTCCCGGTGCAGATATGGGATCGTGTGTGCCTGATGAATTCATAATGCATATATCGTGAATTGTTTGAGTGGTTTAGTCGTTGAGCAGGAAAATAATTACTTAGTACATATATTCAATACGATTACGTATAATGTTTTATTTTTACCGCTGAGTCGCAAAGCACGCAAAGAATCATTTTTTATTGCTTTCCGCTGACCCCGGTTAAATAGGCTCTGCATTTAACTGGGCAGGGAGGGCGGAAAGCAATAAAGAATTCATCCCTACGGGAAAAAGAATAATTTGATGTAAAAACATTTAGTTGTAACAATATAAGCGCTGATTGATTTTTCTTTGCCGTCCTCTCAACGGCAAAGAAAAAAATTTCTAACTCTGCGTGCTCTGCGTCTTGAGCGAAGCGGGCGGTGAAAGAAATCTATATAAAATACGTCATCGAATTAACGAATTAGAGCACTTAGCTGCTTAACAAGGTTTGTAATAAATGATTTTACTTAGATATTATAAACTTAACTTTAATCTTAACTGTTTCATTTTTCTTGTCAAGGCCGGTTGGTGCAGGGCCTTTGAGAGTGCCGAGGTCTTTTAATTTTTCATAAAACCGGTTGTATTGTGTGGCTGGAATTTGAGCGGTTAAAGATTTCGGCCTTTGGCTTTTCTCTTCATATTCTATGGCGAGGATCTTCCCGTTTAAACGCTCTATTAGATTTTCCAACTCCTTTACTCGCTGATTCACATCGGCAACAACACCAGGGGTTTCATCCTTGGATTCAGACGGCTCGGAATCCTCCAGCGCCTTATCCTCTTTGTCTTCTTTAAAAGAGCTCGTTGCTACTGCCGCTTTTGGAACTGCTTTACGGACAGTACCAAGCTTTGAAGAAGAACCGGCAGATGTTCTACTTTCTTCATCCAACGCCTCTCCCCTCTCGGGTGATGGGGCTTTTTCCTTGGGTGTAAATTGAAGATCGGCTCTGCCCGGCTCAGCGGTTTTTAAAATCAAAGCTAATTCTATAGTTCTCTTTTCTTTTTGCATTGTACGTGCGAAAGCTTTTTTGTCTTCGGCTTTTTCCATTTTCAGCCCTTTAGATGTGATATCCATAGCTTTCGTTGTTTTCTGCTTTTTATGCGCAACGGTCTTCATGGAATCAGGTTTTTGCACAAATCTCTTCCTGTCAGGTGTGGGTTTTACCGGCTCTTTCATTACTTCCTGTTTTACTTCTTCTTTTGAAATCATCGGCGCATCCGATAACTGCATTACCGGTTGCTGCAAATTAATTATTGAAAAAACTAAAACCGCCGTTGCTGTGACTGTCACCAGTTGTATCGGGATCTTTATCCGCATGGGAACAAATAGCGTTTTCATTATTTTGCCGAGACTAAAGCGCGGTTCAATCCGCTCATGGAGCCGGTCTAGAAAATCATCCGGCGCCTTTGCATATTTCAGGCTCCCTAGATCTTCAACCAGTGCCTTTAACTCTTGGAGCTCTTGTTGACAATCTGCGCAGCTGGAAATATGCTCCTCAATTTGCGCTTTAGTATCTGCGTCCAGGACACCGTCAACATATTCCGATAAAAGTTGTTTAATCCCGGCACATTTCATTTAAATTTCTCCTTTTAGCTTTTCTCTTAAGTCCTGTCTTGCTCTGGCAAGTTTAGACTTTACAGTGCCAAGGTTGAATCCTGTAACCGATGATATTTCCTCATAAGACAGCCCTTCGATATCCCGCAGGACTACTACTGCTTTTTTTTCTGCCGCCAAAGAGTTTATAGCAGCTTGAATAAGTCTTGATTTCTCTTTTCTCCCAAGCTCTATCTCAGGAGAGCTCGATTCATCTGCAATCTCAACTCCAGGATTGCTCTTTGCTGCTTCTGTATTATTAAGATGAACGAATTTTTTCTTTATCCTGTATTGAAAGGATTTTAGCCTGTTTTTGCATGTATTAACTGCAATCCGGTAAATCCATGTGGAAAATGCTGACTCGAATCTAAACTTTTTTAAAGCCCGATAGGCTTTTAAAAATGTTTCCTGGGCCAAATCATTTGCATCCTGGTAATCCCCTAAAAACCAATAACACAAGTTAAACACTTTATCCTTATGTTTTAAAACCAGCTCATCGAATGCAGCCTTCTTTCCCGACTGAAAGGATTTAATCAGTTCAGCATCTTTCCCTGCCGGACTGTCGGATGTGTTTGTCGTTTCCCTCATATACTTAGACAAGAACTTATAAAAAATGTTCCCCTTGGAAAAAAATAATTAGTAGTTTAGCCACTAAGGCACAGAGACACTATGATTATAATATAATTCTCCTGATATCGTTCTTAATAAGAAACCGTTAAAATTCATATCCTTTCTTTGAGCCTTTGTGGCTTAGTGGCTGAACTGTTACCATTTTATCTGTTTACCGCACAAAATCAAGAGGTTTGACATAAAAATGAGCGTGTTTATATTCTGTTTAAATGTAACTACTCTGGTGGATAGACTGAAGGCTGAAGACTGTTAGGAAAAAGCGCATTTAAAAGACATGTTTGGTACAAAAATCACATCCACCAAAGCACGGCAATCGTACTCTTCTGACCCCTTCAGCCTACAGTCTAAACAGCTTCAGCCTGACTACAGGAGTAGTCGCATTTAAACAACATATAATAATTACAGGGTAACTACTCATGTGGGTAGACTGAAGGTTGAAGGCTTTTAGGGACAAATCATGCGCGATCACATAAAACTTAGGGCATTTGAGCAGGCTGACGAGGTAGCAGTATTGGTTTATCGGATGACCGCAGGGTTTCTGAGAAAAGAGTTGTATGATCCAACTTCTCAAAAGCAGCGGGCAGCGGTTTACTTCAGCCTTCAGTCTTCAACCTAAATACCTGAGTATTTACATTGTAGGAGGAAATAATGCAGTTTGATAAATTTACTATAAAATCACAAGAACTTATTCAAAACGCGCAGGCAATGGCCGCTCAGCATAATAACCCGCAGATTGAACCGGAACATCTGCTTGGCGCCATGTTGAATGCCCAAGAAGGGATAGCTTGGTCAATGCTTAAAAAACTTGGCGTCTCCCCCGGAGGTGTATCCCGGGATGTGGCCCTTGCCATTGATAAGCTACCAAAAGTTAACCAGCCTGGAGATGTTTACATGTCCCAGCGAACAAAATCCGTTCTTGATGCGGCTTTTACTGAAGCAGCCAAAATGAAAGATCAGTATGTAAGCATAGAACATATTCTTTTGGCGATTTCAGAGGAAAAAGAGGGAGAAGCAGCCAAGATCCTCGGCCGCTACGACATAACGCGGGATTCGATCTTAAAAGTCCTTATGAACATACGTGGATCTCAACGTATAACAGATCCAAACCCTGAAGAAAAATACCAGGCTCTTGATAAATTCAGCCGCAACCTCACCGATCTTGCCCGTCTGGGCAAGCTCGATCCTGTTATCGGACGGGATGAAGAAGTCAGACGTGTGGTTCAGGTCCTTTCAAGAAGAACCAAAAACAACCCTGTTCTTATCGGTGAACCGGGTGTTGGAAAGACCGCCATTATCGAGGGCCTCGCCCAGCGTATTGTTGAAGGTGATGTTGCGGAAACTTTAAAAAACAAGCGCCTGGTCTCACTCGATATGGGAGCACTTATAGCAGGGGCAAAATACAGAGGCGAGTTTGAAGATCGCTTAAAAGCGGTTTTAAAGGAGGTTGAAAAAGCCGAAGGAGAGGTCATCCTTTTTATAGATGAATTACACACACTGGTTGGCGCCGGTGCGAGCGAAGGCTCCATGGACGCATCCAACATGTTAAAACCCGCCCTTGCCAGAGGAACGCTGCGCTGTGTGGGCGCTACCACCTTGAACGAATATCGCAAATATATAGAAAAAGACGCTGCCCTTGAAAGGCGGTTTCAACCGGTCATGGTCCTTGAACCAACCGTAGAAGATACTATCTCTATCCTTCGGGGTCTTAAGGAAAAGTACGAAGTCCACCACGGTGTCAGGATAAAAGATTCTGCCATAGTTGCGGCAGCAACCCTTTCAAACCGATATATCTCAGACAGGTTCCTTCCTGATAAGGCAATAGACTTAGTGGATGAATGCGCCTCTAAAATCAGAATTGAAATCGATAGTATGCCTGCTGAAATAGACGAAATTCAAAGGAAGATAACCCAGTTGGAAATCGAACGTGAAGCGTTGAAAAAGGAATCCGATGCAGCGTCAAAGGAGCGCCTGTCAAAAATTGAAAGGGAGCTTTCGGTTATGAAAGAAGAGATCCTTGAAATGAAGGGCCACTGGCAAAACGAAAAGGATCTTATTCAGGTAATACGAAATATCAAGGAAGAGCAGGAAAGGCTGGGCATTGAAGAACAGCATGCAGAAAGAGAGGGTGACCTGGCCAAAGTCGCTGAGATCAGATACGGGAAAGCTTCGGATCTTGAAAATCGCCTTAACGAGGCAAACCAGGAACTTGTCCGGCTCCAGGAAAACAGCAAAATGCTGAAAGAGGAAGTCGATGATGAAGATATTGCCGAGGTTATATCAAGATGGACCGGCATTCCGGTTAATAAAATGCTCGAAGGAGAAAAGGAAAAGCTTGTTTCTATGGAAGATCACCTGGGACTTCGGGTAATAGGGCAGGAAGAAGCGATATCCGCTGTGTCCAATGCTGTTCGCAGGGCTCGTTCGGGCCTCCAGGATCCGAATCGACCCATAGGGTCGTTTATCTTCATGGGGCCGACAGGTGTCGGAAAGACTGAGCTTGCAAAAGCCCTGGCGGAATTTATTTTCGACAGCGAACAGGCCATAGTCAGAATCGATATGTCGGAATACATGGAGAAGCATGCGGTTTCAAGGCTGATCGGTGCCCCTCCCGGCTACGTAGGATATGAAGAAGGCGGATACCTGACGGAAGCTGTAAGGAGACGACCATACTCTGTTGTACTCTTTGATGAAATAGAAAAGGCACACCCTGAAGTATTCAATGTGCTGCTCCAGATTTTAGACGACGGCCGCATGACCGACGGCCACGGCAGGACGGTCGATTTTAAAAATACTATAATTATTATGACATCCAACGTGGGAAGCCGGTGGATACAGGAACTTGGAGCATCCCGTCGGGAAGAGATGGAAGTTAAGATAATGGAGGCCCTTAAAGCAAGCTTTAAGCCTGAATTTTTAAACCGGATTGACGAAAACATTATTTTCCATAACCTGACTCGTGAGCAGATCGGCGAAATCGTGAAAATTCAAATCGAACAATTAAGCACACGCCTTGCCCAAAGAAATATTGATCTTGTTCTTGCCGACGGAGCGTTGTCGCTTATTATGGAAAACGGATATGATCCGATTTATGGCGCGCGTCCTTTAAAGCGGGTCATTCAAAAATATATTGAAAACCCTTTATCCATGGAAATCTTAAAAGGTAATATAATGGATGGAGACAGGGTAAGTGCGGAAGTTGAGGGTAATCACATTATCTTTAGATCGATATAATTCCTTAATTTTTTTTATTATCTTAATTACAAATTTTGTGCTTTTTGAGGCAAAACTTTTTTGCCACAAAGGCACAAAGGCACGAAGATTAATTTTAACAAACTGTTTCCTTTGTGTCTTTGCGGCTTTGTAGCAATTTGCACCGGTTTACCCAGGTTAGGCATTATTATGAGACCTTTGAAAAATGCTCAATTTTGTTCAAGGTCAAGGAAGGCGAAAATTTTAACCGGAGGAATACATTGAGTATTTTGAGGATTAAAATTTGAGCCTAACGCAGAGATTGGACAAAAGGGGGCGTTTTGCAAAGGTCTCATTATATTAATCGAGGAATCATCGCCTTTGAACCACTCATTTTGGCTTGAGCCAGAAGTGAAAGCGAGGAAATCGGATTAATTGGGACAAGTTTCAAAGGGTTTACTTTCATATGTTTGCACAGGCCATAGATTGTCTCTGCCAGATTGTTGCAGCCGTGGCTCATGGTCACATTCTTTTTACCGAGCTTTTTTAACAACATAAGTCCATGGTCTTGAATTGCGCAACTTCCCGCTATGTGGACTCGTCCTTTTAAAAGCTCAACATCTTTATGATCGATTCCTTTTCCCATAAGAATGGTGAAATCGCCTTTGCCGTCATAATCGCGAAAAAGCACTTCTACTAAAGTTTCGGTATTTCTTTTGCATCCTTCCTGGCAGCATCTCTCTTTCCCTCTGATTATTGAAAGCTCCGGAGGAAAGTCTTCCAAGAGCTCATGGGTAAGCTCTTTTTTTCGCTCATTAAAAAGCTTTTTGTTGATAACATCAATATGCCGGATATCCCCGATGCCGAGTTCCAATTCTTTGCATCGTCTCAAATGTTCGACATCATCAATAGCATATCCCATTAAGGCTGCACCAACCACATCAACCGCAAGGGGATCTTTGCCGGATATGAGAAGGTTCATTGGAACAATGCATTTATCTGTATTTGCAACTGCAATATAGTGCCCGTGATTGGTAGCGACCACGCCGTCCACAAGCACAAAATCGGGTCTTAGGATCCGATAAATATCCGCAAATTTTTGATGAATGCGATAATTATGGTCTGCAATCCGGCTTTTTTGGTGGACAAATCCGAACTGGTTTTTAATGGACAAGGTTATCTGACTCATGGAATGGGTTTTTAGTTTTGGTAAAGATACATAGAGATTCTCATTTCTATGCATTATGAGTTTTTCAAATATAAATTCCGAAATGTCGATAAAGCATTCCAGACTTTCGAGAAAGATCGGAACGGCCTTTGTTTCATCAAGATATACGGGTATAGCACCGGTTTCTTTACAAATAGCAGCAATACCTGTCACCTTGAAGACCAAACGGGTGAAATTACCCTGTGTACAGTTTTCAATAATATAGATCTTTTTTGCCCCTTTTTCTTTAAAGTAGATGATGCTTTCTCGAATAATATCGACATTTGTATAAGCGTGCTGCCGAAGATCCACAGCATTGACTTTTATAAATACATTTTTACTCGATTTAAGAAGCGCTGCAGCACCGCCAAAATATTCGAAAGATTGTCTGACTGCTTCTGAAAGACTGTCTTTCGCATCTGCCAAAAATACTTCCGTCGTTTTTTTATTCATAAATGCCTCATTTATGTAATTGATGTCGCTCGTCCGATTTGGCTCACTTCACGTAAATGCGCCGGAGTTTTTCGTTAAATGTAAGCAATTTGGGCGATAAAACCAAAAGGCGGAAAGAGTCCCTGTCTTCTATAAATTCGGTTAAAGCCGAAGTGTGTGGTTTCTAAACAGAAATATTCTTACTCTTCTTTAACATTAAAAAAAAGCAGAATCCGAGGGCAGCCATGATAGCATTGATGATGAACGCGATGCTGTAGCTTCCTGTGGTATCTCGCAGCATACCGGATACCCAGTGAGCCAGTATCGCTCCGATCCCGTAAAAAGGTGTCCAGGCGCCGATAACGGTTCCCATTAGGGCTCTTGGGAAATAGTCGCCTGCACATGCCCCATAAATCGGAAATGTCACACCGTAGAAAACCGCTAAAATGCCGACAAGAATATAAAGGATAATCCATGAGTGGCTGACAAACAGAATCCCCGTCAATGTAATGGTTATAGCAAGGTTAGAAATGAGAATGGTTTTTTTTCGTCCCAGATAATCTGAAAGCGGAAGGATTGTTAACACCCCTATAATTTGACAAACACCGTGAATTGTCGCCAGAAAACTTGCCTTCGAAAGGGCCAGCCCCATTTCATATTGCGCAAAATCCACCATGAAAGTTGTTATACCGTAAAGGCTATAAGCGATACAAAAATATGACACGCCGATAATCCAGAAGGGTTTGTATTTTAATACCTTTTTTACGAATGAGGGTTTTTCTTCTTGTACAATCTTCGCTGAATCAACTCTTTCTTTCTGCCCCCATGGCTCAAAGCCGGCGGACGCGGGATCACTTCTCAGCAACAAGCTGTTAAAAAGGAACATGATCAGGGCGGCTGCCCCCAGGAAATACCAGGCAAAGCGCCAGTTAAACTGCTGTACAATCCAGGGGAATGCGGCGCCCATGGTTCCAAATCCCAAGCCGTATCCTGTAGAAATGATTCCCAGGGCCAATCCCCTTTTTCTCGGGCTGAACCAGCGCTGAACAACGGTAATAACGGGTGTCCACATTCCGGTAGCGCCAAGCCCCACGATGGCGTAAAAAATGCAGGCGGCAGGCAGGCTTCGGACGGTACCCATCAGCAGCACGCCTGTTCCCAGAATCAATGAACATACGGCAATCACCCGGCGGGCTCCAAGCCGATCTGTGAGAATCCCTGTGAAAGGCGTCAGGGCAAGATAGACAAAAAGATAGGCGTTGTAAATGGAGCCGCCCGCTGTGCGGCTGAATCCGAGATCGCGAATCATCTCCGGCAGGACAACTCCATAACCGAGCCGAATAGAATAATTGATAAAAAGGTTGCAAAAACAGACAGCCAGGATCACCCAGGCCCAGTGTATTCTATAGGTTTTCTCTGTTTCAGTCAGATTCGGCAAAACGGTACGTCCTTTTTAAAATTGTTTAAGGGGCTGCAGCTACACCCTGGTTACCCTTTAACAGTTTTTCGTTTTAGCCAAAAATCAAAGGATCGACCCGGAACAAAAATATCCAAGCCGATTGATATTTCGTCTAATGGATTCGTAACAACATGCGGTTCTCCACCCGGAATATACGCCGCATCACCTTCACAAAGCTCTTGTTCTCCATCTCTGTCTGTAATAATTGACAGCTTCCCTTTTAGAACAATAAGAACCTGCGCATTGGGGTGATCGTGCAGAGGAGAGCTGTGCTTCGGCGGCTTGACAAAATGTTCAACTGAGATATCCTCTTGGTTACAAAGGCTTACTCTTTTCCAATCCTTTTCAGGTTCATAATTCTCGGCTTTATTAAAACGAATGACATTCATTTTTTCTCTCCTTGTGGGGTTAGTGCCGTTTTTCAAAGGTCTCGTAAGAGTATCCTTTTGCTGTTTTTGTTTATTATTAGTTTAACCGTATCTATGAAAAAAGCTCAAGCTGAACCTGGCTTTTTTTCTTTTTTTTCTTTGAGGTGGGCGCCTCGTGCTTTCTTAATCGGTTTTCGATATCCTCTACAATGGGGGAAAGTTCTCTTGCAACTGTTTTTCCAAAAATTCTCCGTTTTTCTGCACGTGTTAAATAGAGCCTTTCTTTTGCTCTTGTCATTGCAACAAAAAAAAGTCTTCTTTCCTCGTTTATGTCGATGTCTGTCTCTTCATTTCTTTGAAACGGGATATACCCTTTTTCACACCCGGCAATAAAAACAACCGGAAACTCAAGGCCTTTTGCTGCATGCATTGTCATTAGTGTTACCTTTTCAGCCTGTGAGGAATAAATATCTGTATCGGTCTGCAGGGCTATCGTTGCAAAAAAGCCGGTTGTTTCGTTCCCGTGCTGTTTCGAAATATCTATAAGCCTGTTAAAAGTGTCTGTTGATTCCGGGTTTCTTTTTAATGTCGAGCCAAGTTGTGTATTTTCTTTAAAATGCTGCAATTTTTTCTCAACAGACATACCGTTTATCTCTTTTTTAAATCTTAAAATACTATCTATAAATGCGTGAAAATTAATCCTGAGCTGCTTGCTCATACCGGGTATCGGAAAACGGCTGCAATGATAAAGAGCGTTATCTAAAGAAAAAGAGTTTTTATAAGACCAGGATTTAAAGATATCTGCTGTCTGCCTGCTGATTCCCGGTCTTGTTAAACTTATTATTCTTTTAAAGTCCATGTATGATCCGACACCTTCAACCACCTTTAACAGGGATAAAAGCTCCTTAATACCCTTTGTATTAAAGGCTTTTTCTTTACTGACAACCTGGTTTGGAATCCCGGTTTTGTCAAAGACATCTGCTATGGTCCGGCTTTGTGATCTGGTCCTGTAAAAAACAGCAAAATCGGAAAAACTCCTTTCCTTTTTATAATCAAAATCTTTAATTCTACCTGTATCAATACTATGGTGCCCGGTCCCCCCTATCATTTGTTCTATGGCGTGACCTATCGCCTCTGCTTCCGCTCTTTCTGTTGAGAGTTCAAGGACGACTATTGTTTTAAACCCGTTTATTTGAGAATAGACCCGTGGTTGTGAAATTTCCGGTTTGCCCAAATCGTGTAATAATGAGCTGTAATGGTTATCTCGGGAAGAATTAAATGAACCTGTGTTTGAGCTGCTGTCCTGTATAACCTGGTATGATGCTTCAAGAATTGTTTGGGTTGAACGATAGTTTCTTGAAAGGGTTATTATTTTTGCATCAGGATAATCTGTTTTAAAACGATTAAAAAATCTAACATCCGAACCTCTGAATCCGTAAACAGACTGATCCGGATCGCCTATAACACAAAGATTGTTGTTTGAGCTTTTTGAAGGTGCCATCGCCTGTATTATTCTAAATTGCCCATGATTTAAATCCTGATATTCATCAATAAAAATAAACTTAAATTTTTCTTTGTATTTCTGTCTAATTGTTTCATTATCCCTAAAAAGCAAGACCACCTTGCTTATTAGATCTTCAAAGTCATAGCATTTATGTATTAATAAAAGATTTTGATATGAGTGATAAACAGCGGTAAATGTTTTTTTGTTTATTTCTCCTGCTGTTGCTTCCAGGTTGTCATCCGGCCCCAGGACCTGTTGCTTTGCGAATACTATTTTATCTAAAAAAACTTGTGGTTTTGCTTTTATATTCATCCCTTTTCTTTCAACCTCTTTTATCGCTTCTACCATCAGGGCTTTTCGGTCATCATCTTCTATTACTGTAAACTCGAATTTATCTTCCTGTTCTTTTAATATCTGAAAACAAAGGGAATGAAATGTGGCAATAAAAGGAAGAGATCGAAAATTCTTCATCAACACTTCAAGGCGTCCTCTCATCTCTAAGGCTGCCTTGTTTGTGAAGGTTACAGCCAGTATGTTTTCGGGGGAAACTCCTTTTTCTTTTGCAAGATAAGCAATGCGGTGCGTAAGCGTTCTTGTTTTGCCGGTTCCTGGCCCTGCGATTATCATCAGGGGACCATTTTCATGTAAAACGGCATTTCTCTGATCTCGGTTTAGGCTGCCTGTTATATCGTTTTCTTTTTCATTTTGCTTTACTCTCCGCGGCTTCAGCCTGGCTGGTTTTACGCTGTTTGAATCAACTCTTTTTTTACTTTCTTCTTTTACTTCCCAATTCTTGTTTAAAATCTTTTCTGAAGGTTCTATTACAAAAAGAGATTTCTGCCCTGAAAACTTTTTTCTTTCTTCCTTGGTAAATATTTTTATTGTGCCAAATTCCCCGTCGTATCCCGGCAAAAGGGTTATCTCTTTATTTCGCATTCTTCTTATAGCCTCGCTTAGAAGTGGTGTTCCCGCACTTTCAAGAGATTCAGGCTTTAAGGTGTGAAGTATTTTAAATTCAGAGCCGAATCTATCAAGTAAATCTCTATACTTTTGTTTGACTCGCTTTGACCCTGAACCCACCTTTAATATCTCAGATAATATTTCAGTAAGGGGAATTATACTAAAGAAGGACAACTTTTTTTCGGGTTTAACGTTCTCCGGGCGATCGGCCAGTTCTTCAACTCTATATAGAACACCAAGGGTCAACGGCTTTTTGCATATAGGACATATCCCTTTGTTTTTAATTGTCTCTTCCGGCCTGAAACGAATATTACATTTCCTGTGTCCGTCTAAATGGTATTTTCCTTCTTCCGGATAAAACTCAAAAGTACCTAAAAAACCATCTCCTTTTTTTATCGCTGAGCGTATAGCATAATATGAAAGATCCGTATCAAACAGATTTGCCTCTCTGCCAAGCTTCATTGGTGAATGGGCGTCTGAATTGGATACAAGTGTTAATCCGTCCAGCCCGGATACACGCCTGTTCATAGGCGGGTCTGATGAAAGACCTGTTTCAACGGCAAATATGTTTGGTGTAAGATCTTCAAAACATTCCTCTAAGGAATCAAACCCTGATTTGGAACCGAGTATAGAGAACCAAGGCGTCCATATATGTGCTGGTATTAAGAAAGCTTTATCTGAAGTCTCAAGTGCGATTTCAAGGAGATTTTTTGCATCTAGCCCCAGTATTGGTCTTCCGTCAGATTTTATATTTCCTATCTTATCAAGTTTGCTGTTAAATTTTTCTGCCGTTTCCATTTCGGGGAAGAACACCAGATTGTGGTTTTTTCTAACCTTACCTGCTTTTTTATAAATATTACTTATTTCTGTAACAAGGATAAAACGTACTTTCGCCCGGCATAAAGCCGGAACTTCTTTATCACATATTTTTGCTATATCGTTTTTTAATTTAAAAAGACCGGGTTCGGCAGGAACCAGCTTTTCCTTTATCTCTGAAAACCATCCGGGATGAGTGAAGTCACCTGTGCCAATAACCGTTATACCTTTTAATTGTGCTGCAATATATGTATTTTCAAAATCGAGGTTTTTTGCCGTTGCTATCGAAAATTTAGAGTGAATGTGAAGATCTGCTATAAATTTCATTGGGTTACCTTTTGAATAATATATTTTAATTTATCCCGTTTTATTCGTTTTTTTTATTGCTTTAAAAAAAGACAAATAAAATATGTCTAAAGCACTTAATTATGTCAATATTGAAAAAGAATATAAAATTTTCTTGTAAATTTTTAATGTTTACGCTATATATATATACTTTTAGTTTGATTATATACTACATATTGATTTTTTTTATAATTTTGTTTTTTTGAGATATCGAAAATGGGATTGCTTTCATCAAAAGTATCTATAACTCGTTATAAAGTAGAAGGACGGATTGAAGGACCGGTCCTTGAAGTGGTTTCCAGTGGTCTTTTAAAAAATTCAATAAAAGATATTGATAATGATGCTTCTGAAAAAATTGTCGGTTGGACGTCTTTTGATAATCCATTTAGTCCTGATTTTAAAAATTCCTCTGTTGTTTTTGGGACAAATATAGTTTTCTCATTAAGGATAGATAAGAAAAATATCCCAACAAAAATTATTAAAAAATATTATACTATAGAAAAAGAAAAGCGTCTTGTTGAAAGCGGGAGGGAATTTTTTTCTCGAAACGAAAAGAAAATGATAAAAGAACATGTTATAAATATACTTGGTTTGCGGATCCCTGCAACCCCTAATATTTATGACATTGTCTGGAACTACGAAGAGTCTTTATTATGGTTTTTTTCAAACCTTAAGTCCGCTAATGAGGAATTAGAAACAATATTTTCCAAATCTTTTAAATTAAATCTTATAAGACTTTTTCCTTATACAACAGCAGATATGACGGCCGGCCTATCCGACCAAGAGCGCGATGACTTAAAAAAGCTTTCCGTTACAAAGTTTATGGAGTAATAGATGCTTGATGTTGCTGTAGCATATAACAGATACAAATTCTTGGGCTGTGAGTTTCTTACATGGCTTTGGTTTTTAATTGAAAATAATCAAAATGAAATTAAAGAATTAGTTGAGGATATTATAGAATTTGAAATAGGAAATCGGATTGTTCTTGAAAACAGACGACAAAACACTCTTGAAAGTATTACAATAAAAGGGGATGAGGCGGGTCTTGAAGAAGGAATATTAGCTTTAAAAAAAGGGGCTTATGTAAAGGAACTTAACCTTTGTTATAAAAAGGGCGACAAAAAATGGATTTTTACTATAAAAGGTGAAAGTTTGAATTTAAGCGGTCTTACCACTCCGGAAACATCAAAGATAGAAATAAATGAAGATGTTGAAGGTGTTGTAATAGAAAAAATAATTCTTTATAACATGATTATCGAATTTTTAGATAAGCTTTTTAAAGTGTTTATAAAATTAAGAGTATCAACTGAATGGAAAAATAAAACTGTACCTCTTGTTAAAAAGTGGATATATTCTTACTGATATTTTGTTGATAAATCACCTTTTATTAACACCCTTTATTTGAATGTTTATATGTTTTGAATTATTCTTTTATAATTAACATGTTTTTATAATAAATATTATTCTTTTTTTTAATAAAAACAGTTAAATATAAAGTTATTATGTATATTAACAATACATAATAAAAGAACTTATATATATATAATAAAAAAAGGTTTAACTATGCATTTTACAATAGATCAAAAAGAATTTTTAAACGTTTTATCTAAAGTTCAGGGACTTACCGGGAGGAGAACGAGCCTGGCAATCACAACCAATGTGCTTATTAAAGCATCAAATTCAGGTATTTCAATTATGGCTACCGACCTTGAAACAGGCTTTGAGGGTTATTATCCTGCATCAGTTGAAAAGGAAGGAGTTATAGCTCTAAATGCAAGAAAATTATTTGAAATTGTAAGAGATTTTCCCAGTGAAGAAATACGGATGAATGAGATAGAAAATCATTGGATCAAAATTGGGAATGAGAAGGTTGAATTTAATATAGTTGGGATGAATCCTGATGACTTTCCTGATATCCCGCTGATAGAAAATGCAGAGTTTTTTGATATAGATGCACTTTCTTTTAATAAAATGATTGAAAGAACAGTGATAATAAGTGCTGCTTCTGATGACAAGAGAGCACATATAATAGGGATTTATCTGGAAAGAATCGAGAATGAGGAAAATAAAATAGTGAGGATGGTTTCAACAGATGGAAGCAGGCTTTCAACGGCAGATTATATTTATGATAAAAAATATGAATTGCCCCTTGGTGAAGGTGTACTAATACCCAAAAAAGGAATAAGCGAAGTAATAAAGTTTCTCGACCAGGAAGGCACCGTAAAGATAGGTTTTAAGGATAATAATTTTATTATTAAGAAAAATAGTGAAACAATTATAATAAGACTACTTGAAGGCGAATTTCCTAAATATGATGATATTACAACTAAAGGAGGTACAAATTCAATTTATTTGGATAAACAACAATTCTTAATGATGCTTAAAAGAATGTCAATATTATCATCAGAAGATTATAAAGGTGTAATATTTAAATTTTTAAACGAAAAACTTATTATTAATTCGACAAATCCTGAAATTGGCGAATCAAAGGAAGATATGGAAATTAATTATAGTGGTAACCCGGTTGAAGCGATGTTTAATCCAAGGTTCTTTATTGAAACTCTTAACGTGATTGATGATGAAAAAATTGTTCTAAAGATATCAAATGAAGAGAAACCATGTTTAATAGAAGGGGAAAATGACGCAAATTTCTTAAGCGTTATTATGCCGATGAAGATATGATAAAAGAAACAAATATATATAACGAAGATAATATTAAGATACTTGAAGGCCTGGAAGCTGTAAGAAAAAGGCCTTCAATGTATATTGGAAATGTAGACATTGCCGGACTTCATCACCTCGTTTATGAAGTTGTTGATAACAGTATAGATGAAGCCATGGCAGGGTATTGCGATAAAATTGATGTTAAAATTCATACTGACAACAGTGTAAGTGTAGAAGATAACGGACGTGGAATACCGGTAGGGATACATAAAACAGAAAATATTCCTGCACTCGAGGTTGTAATGACAAAACTTCATGCAGGAGGAAAATTCGATGATAATTCCTATAAAGTATCAGGAGGTCTTCACGGAGTAGGAGTATCTGTTGTAAATGCCATTTCATCTTTTCTAGAGGTAGAAGTTTATTCGGACGGGAAGGTTTATTATCAAACATATGAAAAAGGAATTAAGGCAAGCGAGCTGAAAGTTACAGGAAAAACGAGAAAAAGAGGTACAAAAGTACATTTTGTACCGGACCTTGGGATTTTAAATACAGACAATTTCTCATATGACACCCTGTCCAAAAGATTAAGGGAACTCTCTTTTTTAAACAAAGGAGTAAAAATAACAATTGAAGATGAACGCTCTGATGAAAAAGAAGAATTTTATTATAAAGGTGGAATAAAATCTTTTGTTGAACACTTAAACAGAAGGCACACAGCAGTTCATAAACCGGTTGTTATCGAGGGAATAAAAAATGACGTTCAGATAGATGTTGCCGTACAGTACAACGACACATATAATGAAAAAATATTTTCCTTTGCAAATAATATTAAAACAGTTGAAGGAGGATTTCATCTTATAGGTTTTAAGGCAGCACTGACAAGAACAATAAATCAATATGCATCAAACGGAAATTTACCAAAAAATCTTCAGGCAAAAATAACAGGAGACGATGTAAGGGAAGGCCTTACAGCAATAGTCAGTGTCAGGATAAAATCACCCCAGTTTGAGGGCCAGACTAAAACGAAATTAGGAAACAGCGAAGTAAAAGGGCTTGTTGAGTCTCTTATAAATGAAAAACTTGGCGCTTTTTTTGAAGAAAACCCGGCAATTGCAAAAAAAATAATAGGCAAATGTGTGGATGCTGCAAGAGCGCGGGATGCTGCAAAACGCGCAAGAGATATGGCCAGAAACAAAGGGGCATTACTCGATGCAACTCTTCCAGGAAAGCTTGCAGAGTGCCAGAGCTCAGAACCCTCTGAAAGGGAGCTTTTCCTTGTGGAAGGTGACTCTGCAGGAGGAAGCGCAAAACAGGGTAGAGATAGAAAATTTCAGGCCATTTTACCACTTAAAGGAAAAATATTAAATGTTGAAAAGGCAAGATTTGACAAGATTCTACGCAGCGAAGAGATAAAAAATATAATAACAGCACTGGGCACAGGTGCAGGTAAAGAGGAATATGATATTAAAAAGATTAGATATCATAAAATTATAATTATGACCGATGCCGACGTTGACGGTTCCCACATAAGGACTCTTCTGTTAACGTTTTTTTTCAGGCAAATGCATGAAATGGTGGACAGCGGTTATCTTTATATTGCCCAACCGCCTCTGCTCAAGGTGGGAAAAGGAAAAAGCGAAAAATACTTTAAAGATGAAGTTCAACTGAATGATTTTATTTTAAAAAAGACCTGCAATCAAAAGAGGATAAAAACAGGAAGAAATGGAGATATGGTTAAAGGTCACGATCTTTATCTTTTTATATGTGATCTGGCCGAGTATTTTTCTGTGCTGAAAAAATTAGAAAGAAGAGGCATTAACCCGGACCTTGCAGAGTCGCTAATTAATGAAGGGGTGGAAGACAAAAAATTTCTTCAAGACAAAAAGAGAATGTTAAACATAAGGGAGTTGTTAATAAAAAAAGGATATGATGTTAGCAAACCCTTATGGAATGAAGAAAGGGATATATATGAAATGACGGTCAAAAAACCTGACGATGGAAAACAAAAAGAAATATTCAGGAAAAAAGACGGCATGGATAATAAACCCGTGAACATAGGAAGGGGTCTTATATTTTCAAAAGAGTTTCAAACAGGACTTGTTCTTGGAAAAAAGATACTAAAGTATGACTACCCGCCATTTACAGTTTATAATAATGAAAATGAGGAAAGCACAATTTTTATTAAAAACAAGAATAGCCTCCTTAATTATTTAATAGATGAAGGAAAAAAAGGGCTTGCTGTTCAAAGATACAAAGGACTTGGTGAAATGAACCCGGACCAGTTGTGGGAAACAACAATGAACCCTAAAAAAAGAACACTTCTACAGGTAAAGATAGAAGATGTTGTGGATACAGATGAAATCTTTACAATACTTATGGGAGAAGAGGTTGAGCCGAGAAGAGAGTTTATAAATAACAATGCTCTTGAAGTGAGTATGCTGGATATTTAAATTGATGGCGTCGTAAAAAGTTCCATCTACAGCGTTGCAGCGGTTTTTCAGACACTAGGCATACTACATGTATTGCCTCGTCCCTGAAAAACCACTGCGCCTTTTTATCCCGCTGATTTTTAGCGGGGGTATATGGAACTTTTTACTTAGCCATCGGTTATACTTTTTACGAAACGTTTAAAGCGGCGGACTAAAAGCTAAATCTTAAAACATAAAAACTTATGTATATTCACACGATTAAAGCAAGAGACCTTCCGGATCTATGGTTCCAGGCCGTTCATGATATTCTGGATCACGGACGGAAGTTTAAGATAGATAGGGGAAGTTATGCCGGACAGACCCGGCTTGAATACGATTATTTCTGCGGACATGTAACACACCCCTTTGTTCATCCTCTTTTACCCGATATTCCTCCTGCATGCGGTATTCCGAATCCTGTTGAAGAAGCATACATCTATGGAGGCGATGGATATGAAAGATCATATATTGAATATCTTATGACCGGTCACAAGGAACCCGGAGAATCATATACATATGGCGAGCGGCTGACTAAAGTTTATCTTTCAGATGATAAGCTGGCCTGGTGGGAAAAAGGAAATACTGAAATTATAGATAAAAGAGAAATAGACGGGAACATTGTTTTTGAAGAAAATGGCAAAATTTACCTGAACCAGATAGAATGGATTATAGGCACATATAAAAAATTCGGCACGCGCAACAACCAGATGGTTTTACAGGTTGCTCACCCGTCAGATATCACATTAGTAGATCCGCCCTGCCTGCGGTCTATTGATACAAGGATTCAAGATAATACGCTAAATTTTATTGTATATTTTAGATCATGGGACTTATGGGGAGGGTTTCCCGCAAATTTAGCAGGTATACAAAACCTGAAAAATTACATGGCGGACGAGATAGGTGTCAAAGACGGTGAAATGATAGTAGAAAGCAAGGGTCTTCACCTGTATGGCTATGCAGAAGATCTTGCAAAATTAAGATGTCTTAAAACATAAATCAGAATTCAACATTGCTCGGTGTTCTTGGGAAAGGTATAACATCCCTTATATTTGATATACCTGTCATCATCATTAATAATCTTTCAAAACCAAGGCCGAACCCGCTGTGTTCTACACTTCCGTATCTGCGGGAGTCGATATACCACCAGTAGACCTCTTTGGACAGCCCCATATCATCCATGCGAGAACAAAGCACGTCAAGGCGTTCTTCACGCTGGCTTCCCCCGATTATTTCTCCGATACCAGGCACAAGCATATCCATGGCAGCAACCGTTTTACCATCATCGTTAAGACGCATATAAAAAGGTTTAATGTTTTTCGGGTAATCATGAATGATTACCGGTTTTTTAAAATGATATTCAGTAAGATAACGCTCGTGTTCAGACTGGAGATCTTTTCCGAAATTTATTTCATAGACAAATTTTTTTCCGGAACTTAAAAGTATTTCAACGGCCTCTTCATACGTCAATCTGGTATAATCCGCAGAAGCTATATTCTCCAGGGTTGACAGGAGCTTTTTGTCGACAAATTTTCCGAAAAGTTCGAGATCTTCTACACATTCTTCCATTATATAGGTTGTCAGATATTTTATCATTTCTTCACCAAAGTCCATGTTTCCAGTGAGGTCACAAAAAGACATCTCCGGTTCAACCATCCAGAATTCAGCTACATGTCTTCTGGTATTGGAGTTTTCAGCCCTGAATGTAGGGCCGAATGTGTAAACATCCCCTAGAGAAAGGGCAAACATTTCCGCAGAGAGCTGGCCGGATACTGTAAGGTTTGCCTCTTTGGCGAAAAAATCTAAAAGATAGTCTGTTTTTCCATCCTTTTTAGGAAGATTTTCAAGGTCCAGGGTTGTTACCTTAAATAATTCTCCGGCACCTTCACAATCAGAGCCAGTTATAATGGGAGAGTGAATATACTTAAAACCCCTTTCCTTGAAGAATTTATGAATGGCAAAGGAAAGTTCCGATCTTATTCGGAATGCAGCGCCGTATTTATTGGTCCTGGGCCTTAAATGCGCAATACTTCTTAAAAATTCATCACTATGGCGTTTTTTTTGTAGCGGATAAGATTCCGGTGTAACGCTGATAATTTCTAAAGAATCAGCATGGAGTTCCCAGTTTTGTTTTCCACCCGGTGAAACAACAAGTTTTCCGGTTACAGCCACTGCTGAACCTGTTGAAAGGTTTTTTATTTGCTCATAATTAGCTAAAGCATTGTCTGCGATGACCTGCAAGTTCTTAAGACAAGAGCCGTCGTTAATCTCTATAAATGAGAACTCCTTTGAATCACGACGTGTTCGCACCCAACCCTTGATAAGAACGTTGCCATCGGGAGCCTCTGATTTCAAAAGCATATTTATTTTTGAGCGTTTCATAATAAACCCTTTATTTTAAAGAAAATATGACAGTTCAGCCGAAAAAAAATATTACGAGACCTGGTTGAACCTTCACAAAAAAACAAAAAGATTAAATCTGATGGTCTCGAAAAAAGTCCGATTTAGACGGTTTTGTAAAAAGTTCAAATTCCCCCGCTAAAAAGCAGCGGGACAAGAAGGGCGTGTCCCGCTAAAGCGGGATAATCATGAGGCGTACTTATCGTACGTTGAATGATTACGAAATGCAGCAC
>DAOWEJ010000083.1 GCA_030638575.1 Deltaproteobacteria bacterium
AGCCGCAGTTAATTACGACTAATCGCCGTAACAAAAATAAAAAGTATTATAAAATAATGAGTTAATGTTAACTGATATTTTGGGAATATCGGTTTTGGAAATGCCTATAAAAATATAAAGAAGTGTTGAATTTGCGGAGAGCTTTCGGTGCTGAACAGGTCAGTAGGGTTGCATCCAAAACCGCCATATAAATCTCTAATATAACAACCGCTTGAAATCAAGGATAAATTCTGGGCAGGGCAGGCAGTACAACGGCAGGTTCGGAATTTTTCTAAAGCCGATTGCAGATACCTGCTTTAAAACATTTTACCCGGGTTTAGGATATGGTTCGGATCGAATAGTTTTTTTATTTTTTTCATCCATTCAAGGCTGTCGCCATGTTCATCAGCCATATACTGTTTTTTTCCAATGCCCACCCCATGTTCTCCTGTGGCTGTACCGCCAAGTGATAAAGCTTCGGCAACCATTTCATGGCTTATTTTGTCTATCAAATCCCAATCTTTCCGGTTTCCCTTTTTTCCTGCAAGGCAAAGATGGATATTCCCGTCCCCGGCATGGCTCAAAGCATAACCTGTCAATCCTGCTGCATCTGTAATTTCACGGGCCTTAGATATCATACTGGTATATCCGGTAATCGGAACAGCCACATCCAGAATTTGTACATTGCAGTCAGGGTGATTTTGAAATATCATTTCCGCTAATTCATGTCGTGCCTCAAACAGACGATCCCTTTCATCCCTCCCCAAACCGGAACGAAATTCGGTACAGCCTGAATCATTACAAATCTCTTGAGCCATTTTAAGCGCTTCTGAAAGATATGTTACCGAAGGTCCGTGAAACTCTATAAAAAGAGTCGGGGCTGCAGTAAGCCCAAGTCCCTTTTTATTATTAATCAATTCAATACACTCTGTACTTAAAAGTTCTAATGCCGCCGGATCGAGTCCGTATCTTCTTATCTGATAGACAGCTTTTCCGGCATCCGTGATGTTTGGAAAAGTCGCAATCGCCGCAGAAAGTTCCTGTGGAAGGCCGGTCAGTTTCAAGGTAGCCTCAACCACAATCCCCAGTGTACCTTCTGAACCAACGAGAAGGTGAATCAAATCATATCCTGAAGATGTTTTTGAAGCCCTGGTGCCTGTTTTTATATAGCTGCCGTCTGCAAGCACAACTGAAAGCCGCATCACATAATCTTTTGCAGATCCGTAATGAACGGTCCTTGTTCCGCTGGAATTGTTGGCGATTATACCTCCAATGGTTGCCCGTGCTCCGGGATCAGGGGGGAAAAACAGCCCTGAATATTTCAATTTTTCATTCAAATCCTGGTAAATAACGCCCGGCTCCACATCTGCCTGGAAATCCTTTTCTCTGATATCAATAATTCTATTCATCTGAGAAAAATCGAGAACGATCCCGCCCCTTACAGGAATCGGATTTCCTTCAAGACTTGAACCCGATCCCCAGCCGGTTATGGGTATTAGGTTTTTATTTGCATATTTTAAAATTTCGGATACTTCAAACCTGTCAACAGGCCATATGACAGCTTCAGGCATTGATGGAGGATGATGAGACTGATCCTTTGAATGGAGATTAAGATTTGATTCTCCGGTTGAAAAACGGTCTTTTGATACCATCTCCCGGAGGCTGTTCTTATGCTTTGAAGTTAAACGATTATAGTTCATTTTTCATATCCCTGATGTAAAGGGTTCAAGCATTCAAGGGGTCCAAGCTTCGCCTTCGGCTACGTCGGGCAAGCAAGGATTCGAGTGATCCGCCATAGAAAAGGCGGATAAAAATGCTAAAGGATACGGGAGAAGAACCTTATTTTATTAATGCCTGATCAAAATCCTCAATAAGATCTTCGGTAGCTTCTATTCCAATCGACACCCGGATTAAGCTGTCTGAAATTCCCAGTATTTGTAAATCCTTCTTGGAAAGGCCGGAATGAGATGTAGTAACCGGCCTGGTGATTAGCGATTCGACACCGCCGAGACTTGGAGCAACAATCGGCAGAGTTGTGTTCCGGATAAAACGTTCCGCTGCTTCAACGCCCCCTTTTACTTCGAAACTCAACATACCGCTGAAACCATCAAATAGATCGGCGGCACGCCGGTGCCTGGGATGGCTTTCAAGACCAGGATAGTTTATTTTATCAATCGCCTGATGGCTTTCTAAAAAACCTGCGATTTTCAGAGCACTTTCATTTTGATGCTTCATCCTTACGGCCAGCGTTTTCATACCTCGATGCAGCAGAAAACATGCATGGGGATCCAGCGAGCCACCTAGGTGGTTGAGCTTGTGCGTAATTCTTTCGATAAGGTTCTCGCGGCCGATAACAGCTCCTGCCACAATATCCGAATGACCGTTCAGATATTTGGTGCAACTGTGAAGAGAAAGATCAAAGCCCAATTCGGACGGCCTGAAATTTATCGGGCTCGTAAATGTGTTATCAATCATCGAAATAAGTTTATGGGATCCGGCAAACTCAACGACTGCTTTTAGATCGGCAATCTGAAGCAGGGGATTGGTCATTGTTTCAACATAAATAGCTTTTGTATTAGAGCGCAATTTGCTTTCCCATGTATCGGGAGCATCACCGTCAATGAAGTCAAATGAAATTCCTATAGCTGATAAATCTTTTGCAATGAGTTCATGCGTGCCGCCATACAGACATTCTTGCGCCAGAAAATGGTCACCAGGAGAAAGAAAGCTTAAAAGCGTCGTTGAAATTGCCGCCATACCGCTTGATGTCACAACCGCTGCCTCGGCATTTTCCAGTGCTGCCAGCTTCTGGTGCAGGGCAATATGATTAGGTGTGTTGTTCAAACGAATGTATTTCAGATCATGGTAACTTCCCTGCCCTGAGTATTCAAAAGTTGAAGACTGAAAAATCGGCATGCTGACCGCACCGCTTATGAGCGGTTCGGGCTCACCAGCGTGAATGAGTTTTGTTTCAATGTGGCTATATTCTTTCCCCATGATAAGATTCTCCTTATATTAACCTACAAATTACCAAAATGGTTTGGTCATGATACGAGACCTTTTCTAAACCATCAACTTAGGGAATTTGCAACTGTTAAATAAATGTCATTAACTTAAGCAAATTTTCAAGTAATTTGTGAATATCTAATATTGAACCGCAGAAGTAAGGAAAACACTTCGAAATTCAATCACGCCTGTAGCGTGATTCGGTGTTCTGCGGTTCAATAATCAATAATCGCTTAACTTAATGGCATTGACTGTTAAATTGTGCCTTCTACCGATTGTTTTTGGTAGTACTGGTGATAATGAAGAACCTTTTTGATATAATAATGCGTGGCTTTGAAGGGAGGTATTCCATTGTATTCTCTGACGTTCCGGCTTCCTGCATTGTAAGCTGCAAGCGCCAGTTTGACATCGCCTTTAAATCTGTTTAAAAGTTTTTTATAGTACTTTACTCCGGCATGGATATTCTGCGCAGGATTGAAGCTGTCTGTTACCCCAAGTTCCCTGGCGGTATTAGGCATCAACTGCATAAGACCCTGTGCGCCCTTTTTGGATATCGCCATGAGATTATAACTCGATTCGGCCATTATAATTGCCTTTACTATAGCGGAATCGACCTGATAAAGGTCAGCCGCTTCCAGTATAACCGGATGTAACATACTCTCAGTAGTACATTCATCATCAAGCAACAATTCTACCGGGTTAAAGGCAATAAGTTTTGCCGGAAAGAATGAAGGAATCAAACTTTGTTCAACGACCGGCTTTGTTTCCGCAGGCAAAGTCTCTTTTTGTGCAACAGAGGTTTGAGAAAAATATACATTCAGTATTATGGTAACGCTGATCAACCATAGTGCCAGAGTTGCTGTTGATGAATTTTTTAACTGTTTTGTGTTCATGATGACCTATAAGAAAGAAAATTAATAAAATTTCAGAAATCGTATAATAATTATCAATTTGAATCTGTCAACAACCCCGCCTGAGGTTATTTCTGTTCTTTACAAGCAAAAATCGTGCACAAATTTGCAGTTAATGACATTTGTTTTTATTATCCAAATGTTATGGGGGAGAGGCTATGGCTGGATCAAAAAATTATGTAACTAAAGTAATAAATATATGGAAATTATTTTCATATAATCAAAAAAGCGCTTTGAAATGCAGCTTCAAGTTTGATGAACTCATAAAAAGTCGGAAAACACCCCTTTTTAATCATTCCGGCGAAAGCCGGGCACGTAGTGAAGCATTTCGCGCTATCCAGTCATTTCAATAGCTTCTGGACTCCGGCTTTCGCCGGAGTGGCGGAATTTGGACTTTTTACGAGACCGTCAAGTTTATCAATCAACATGGTGAAACATAGCACGAAATAATAATTATTTTCTTATGGATAGTTGAAAATCACACGACTTAATAGCCGCGCCACGGTATAACAACTAAAATTTATTGACATTATATTGTTTTTTAACCATAATCCTTACAACTTAAACTACATTATATATTTCATTGGAGTTTTAATAGGGGGGGTAAAATGGCTAAAAAATGGGTATATTCTTTTAATGAAGTTGATAAGGCAGAAGAGTATCTTGGCGGTGACTGGGAAGACGTTCGAGGGTTTCTTGGCGGTAAAGGAGCGAATCTTGCGGAAATGACCCGTATCGGCGTACCGGTGCCCCATGGTTTTACTGTTACAACCGAAGCCTGTAACGCCTATCTTGATTCAAGGGAAACTTTTCCTGAAGGGATGTGGGAGCAGGAAAAGGAGGCTCTAAAGACAGTAGAAGATGCAACCGGGAAAAAATTCGGCGATCCTGCAAATCCTCTTTTAGTTTCATGCCGTTCAGGGGCGAAGTTCTCCATGCCCGGAATGATGGATACGGTTTTAAACATCGGTCTGAATAATGAAACAGCCAAAGGTATGATCAAGCTTACCGGTGATGAACGCTTTGTATACGACTCATACCGCCGCCTTGTACAGATGTTCGGCAGCGTAGTAATGGAAGTTGCGGATGAAGTTTTTGAGGAGATAATCACCGAAGCCCGGGCCAAAGCCGGTGTTGAAACCGATGCAGAGTTGTCAGCCCATGACTGGAAGGAAATAACGAACAAGTTCAAAGTAATTTTTAAAAAGCATACCGGCCAGGATTTTCCCACTGATCCTTATAAGCAACTGCAAATGGCGACGGAAGCTGTTTTTAAAAGCTGGAACGGCAAGCGTGCCATTGACTACCGCAATGCCGCCGGCATTCCCCACGATCTTGGAACAGCAGTTAATATCGTAACCATGGTCTTCGGCAACATGGGTGATGACAGCGCAACAGGAGTTGCTATGACACGTAACGGCTCCACGGGAGAAAAGCAAATTGAAGGAGATTATCTGATAAACGCCCAGGGCGAAGATGTAGTTGCCGGAATCCGTTTGACCAATGATATCTCACAACTGAAAGATGAAATGCCGTCAGCATATTCCGAATTTGAACAGATCGCTGAGAAGCTTGAAAAACACTATCGCGATATGCAGGATGTTGAATTCACTATTGAAAAGGACAAACTCTGGATGCTTCAAACCCGGGACAGTAAGCGCACGGCCCAGGCTGCCGTGCGTATCGCTATCGATATGGCCAAAGAGGGCCTGATCACACGCAAGGAAGCAGTTCTGCGTGTTGCTCCTGAGCAGGTGGATTTCTTTTTGCATCCCCAGTTCAGCCTTGAAGCCACGCAAGCTGCCAGGAAGAAGGGACAAATGCTGGCTTACGGTCTCAATGTTTCCCCTGGTGCAGCGATAGGTGTAGTCGCTCTTGATGCTGATTTAGCAGAAGAGTGGGCAAAAGACGGCAAGGAAGTTATAATGCTTCGTCCTGAAACCAAGCCGGATGATGTGCATGGCATGCTCGCGTCCCAGGGTATTCTTACTAGCCGCCGAGGCCGTAACAGCCATGCTGCGCTGGTTGCCCGCCAGTTCG
>DAOWEJ010000016.1 GCA_030638575.1 Deltaproteobacteria bacterium
CCGTCAAACAAGACTTTTTCTCCGGGAGATACGATACGATCCAAACCGGCGTCGGCAACCGGAGGCTCGTTGACAATAATAATACTCGAAGTTTGCGCTCTGCTGTTTCTCACACGGCTACCGTCATCAATTTCCAGGGTTGCAGTGTAACTTCCGGCAGAGTGAAAGGTATGTGATGCTTCTTTTCCGCTCTCCGATGGACTCCCATCGCCGAAATGCCAGGTATAACGAACAATCTCTCCATCAGGATCCATAGAGTCTCCGGCGCTCAGGAACACCTCTTCGCCTGCACAAACAGTCCCCTTTGTTTTGATTGCCGGTAGAGGGGTTTCATTTACGGAGATAACCAGGTTATCTGTTGAACTGTTATTGGCGAGATCCGTATTATCTGTAACACGCAAAACAACCTTATATCGCCCGCCCTTTTTATATTGATGTCTGACAAGCACACCTCTGCCGGTATGACCGTCACCAAAATCCCATTTATAAGAAGATATGACACCATCAGGGTCGTTGGATAAAGAGCCGTTGAATGTAACAACCTGATTGATTCCAACTAAACGATCGTTCATTTCTGATCTTTCAAGTCCGTCCGAACCTGCCTTTGCAACAGGGGGTGCGTTAATAGTGACCATTTGCTGTTTTAAAGCTTTGTTGCAGTCTGTTTTGGAATCGGCAGTGACATAAAGTTTGACAATGAAGCTACCGGACTTTTCAAATGTGTGTTCTACTTTTTCCCCCTCACCACGAGTCCCGTCTCCAAAATCCCAATTATAATAGACGATGTCTGCGCCCATGACCGTGGACCGACTGGCATCAAAAACTACCGGCTTCCCAATCTCCAATGCAACCGGGCATGAAAACTTCGCAACCGGTGCTTCATGAATCGTAACAATCATTTCATCATTATCAGTATTATTACAATTACCAAGACGATCTCCGGTGATGGTAAGTCTTACCTTGTATGTGCCTGCCCTGTCATAGATATGAGTTGGTGTTGGCCCTCCTCCCGCACCACCATCGCCGAAATCCCACAGGAAACTATTCACCAGACCATCGACATCTCTAGATTTGGTGCCGTCAAACCGAACAGGAACTCCGGCACATGCTGTTTGGTCCGGTCCTGCATCAGCCACGGGTGATTCGGCAACCGTAACCACTATTTGACTTCTGCCGGTACTTCCTTCCTTAAGCCCGGAATCATCCGTTACTGTCAGAGTTAACAGATATACTCCGCCCTTCTCGTAAATTTTGGTAGGATTTACGCCTTCGGCTGTGGAGCCGTCTCCGAAATTCCATAGGTATTTCATCAAACCGCCCTCCGGATCAACTGAAGAGCTTCCGTCAAAGATTACAACTTTTCCGGCACACACTTTCCTGTTTACACCTGCATTTGCAATCGGTGCTTCGTTGATCTTGGCAACTAAAGAGGATGTTGAACGGGCATTGGCCAGGCCGGTTCCATCATCCACGGTCAAAATCACCGGATAATTTCCTCCCTTAGCATAGGTGTGAAAGACCCTTACTCCTTTTTTAGCTTGGGTTCCGTCTCCAAAATTCCAGGTATAAGTTAAAGGATCACCGTCCGCATCGGCAGAGGTTGAGCCGTCCAGCATGACGGTTCTTTCAGCAGTATGAATGCTCTTTCCTGCATTGGCCTCAGGCTGGTGATTGACCCTGATAGTAATTTTATTCTGGGCAGTAGAGTTTTCCACATGGCAGTTGTCTATAACCAAAAGCGTTGCAGTATAAGAACCTGGCGAAGCAAAACTGTGCCGTACTTTAGCGGATTTAAAGGCTTTAACTATACGGTCAGAAGCTTTCTTGTCACTGAAATCCCACTGATATGAAACAATCTTTCCATCGGGATCGTATGAACGACTTCCGTCGAACAGGACCTTTTCATCAGGTGCGACAACAAGATCAGGACCTGCCACAGCAATAGGAGACTGGTTGATGACTACCACTGCTTCATCAAACTCCACAGAGGTTTCGGGTTTAAAATTGTCATGAACGGTCAATAATATATTGTATTTGCCGGGGTTAACGTAGCTGTGAGATGTTTTAATACCCTCTGTGATTGTACCATCACCGAACTCCCAGATATACTTAATGATCTTACCATCCGGGTCCACGGAAGCGCTGCCGTCGAAAACAAACACCTGTCCCGGCACACCAACACGGTCCTTACCTGCATCAGCTACCGGCAAATGATTTACAGTTACAGTCATTTCATCTGATATGCTATTTGTGGTTGTTTTTGAATCGTCTATTACGGTCAAGCGCACGGTGTAGGTGCCGGGGTTTCGAAAAGTATGAACCGGCGTTGCCCCTTTGCCTTTTTCTCCGTCGCCGAAATCCCATATATAACTTATAATTTTTCCGTCAGGATCATAGGAGCCGGTTGAATCAAACCTCGCCTCGCCGGTTTTTATCCATTTATCCGGAGGGGCTTTAGCAACCGGTGGGTGGTTAACTATAACGAGAGCAGTATTCTGATTGGTAGATGTGCTCGATCCTGAATTGTCCTTTACGGTCAAGGTGACCGTGTATTCCCCCGGACTTGTGTAACCGTGCTTAACGGTTTTTATCCTGCCGTCTGTTCTTTGCTTTTTGCCGTCACCGAAATCCCACAAAAATTCAATGAGCTTGCCGTCTTTATCCTTTGATCCGGAAGCGTCAAAAGTAATCTGTTCTTTCACAGAAGCTCTATGGTCTTTACCGGCGTCAGCAAACGGCGGATGATTTACAAAAACCTTCAAGGTGCCTGTGGATGTTCGGTTTCTTGCACCGGAGTCATCAGTAACTGTCAGCTTTACTCTGTAAACGCCCGGTTTCGGGTAGGCATGGGTTAAATTAACACCATTTTTTATGGTCTTGTTGCCAAAATCCCATTCGTATGAAATGATTTCTCCATCTATGTCACTACTGTTTAAGCCACTGAAGCTGATCGGTTCGTTAACCGATGCGATTCTATCCTCACCTATATTGACCAAAGGGGCAGCATTGACAAAAACATTGCACCGGTCAATGGCAAAATCGCAGAGACTGGCGGAATTATCTTCCACACGCAGGGTGACAGTGTAAAGACCCGGTTTATTAAAAACATGTCTGACTCTTTTGCCTCTGGCTTTACTGCCGTCTCCGAAATCCCAGTAGTGGCGTACGACTTTACCGTCCGGATCTTTCGAAGCCGAAGCATCAAAGCGCACTTTTTCACCAGGAGATGCAACCAGATCGGGCCCGGCGTTTGCAAACGGGGGATGATTAACCTTAACAATGAATCGTTTAATCACACTGTTGTTAATCAGCCCTGAATCGCTTTCGACAATTACACTTGCCTGGTATCGACCGGGCGAGTCATACCTGTGAGTAACCGGCACACCCTTTTTTGTTGTTCCATCTCCAAAATTCCAGATGAAGTTCAGCGCATCTCCATCCGGATCAACTGTACGAAGGCCGTTAAAGAGAAACGAGTTGCAGTCTTCGAGCTGTTCTATATCTATTTGAGGCCTTGGACGTGCATTGGGTTCATGGAGATAAATGGAGACTTGCATGGGCAGCAACTTACCCTGTTTGTCGGTAACATAGAATGTCCCGTCATTGGGCATTTCCCGTCCCCCTTCAAACCGGAGGGCGCACATGCGGCCCGCTTCAATTTCTTTAAGATGGACACCCCCTTTTTTCCATTCATTCTGGCCGGAAGAGCTTACCTTTAGATCGGAACGAAAAGCCGTGTCCACACCGATTTTTGCACCGGATAGATCAAAGTTATGTACAATAATCTCTTGCATATTTTCCGGAACGAAAAACCGCATCTCTGAAAATACGCCTCTTCTGGGCAACCGGATGGTCGGGGCAAAGGTAAAAATCTCAACTTCATCCGGAACAATATTACTATGCTTTTCACTCGATACGGCAAGAAGAAAAGTATTTCCGTCGTTTCCCTCTTTTCCTTCGACGACAATTTTAAAATATATAAATGAGCCGACCCTTTCGCCGTCTTCAGGCCTTATGCTTGCAAAGGTATGCCACTGATTGTCCAGATAAGGTTCTTCTCCAAATTCTTCGTCTGCAAGAAGATTACCTGAAACCAAGTCCGATTGGGTCGGTGTCGGCTTCTTTATTCCAGGGATGGAATATGCACCATTTCCTCCGAACAACCGAAATCTTGTTTTTGTATCCCAGCTTCTCGAATATTTTGCGTCCAGCTTGCCACCGCAGTCAGCGTCAAATATACGGATATACAATGTATCGCGCATCTCTCCAGGCAGCTTGATAAAAATAACCTGTGAAAAGTCATCATCCCCTTCAACAGTGCCTGCACCAGGTCCGTATGTAATCAGGTATGTAGGCTCAGCTCCCAGCGCTTGAGAGGAAAAAACCCATGCAAAGATAAAAAGCAGAATTGCCATTTTAAAATAGCGACTTGAATTACTTAAAAATAGTTGGTTCATTTGATAAACCCTCTTTGTAATTTGTAATCTTCATGTTTGAAATTAATAGTTTATTTTTGTTTTAACCGCCTTAGATATCAAAACCTGTATTCCTTGCTGTTTCCCAGATAATCAGACAAAGTTACACTTTTAAGCTTTACCGGACGTCCGGCACCTTCGGGAATACGGAACAGCCCGACATATCTTCCTTTTGAACCTGTAAGAATCATATGTCCGGTATGATAGGAATTTCCTGTCTGAACCGTAAATGGTGCCGTCTTTACAAGTCCGCTTTGATCCTCTACCCAAACCAACACTTTTGCCTGGTTTTTGCCTTCGGTATCATGGAAAGAAATCTCATATTTAAGCAATTTGGGTGGGTCAGGGTCAAAAAGAACCTCTTTTTCGATTCTAACAACATTCCCTACCGAATCAGCGGCTAAAACACAAAGGCTGTTCCTTCCCGGTTTCAGTTTGATTTCTTCGCTGAATCGGCCATCATCCAGGGAAACCGGCTTTCCATTCAGATCAAGCTTTTCCGCATCTTCAACTATCCCGGCAACTGATACTTTATTTTGTGTGGTAGCTGAGGGAATTTCTCCGTATAAATGTATAATGGGAGGTTTATCGTCAATTTCAACGGTAAAATGGTCGCGCTTCACTATGCCGGTAGGAGAGGCGATTTCAATGATAAACTCCTGCAGCTCTTTTGTTATTGTAATATTTACCTGGAACCGGCCTTCATCATCCGAATTAGCTGTTGCCGGAACCACAGTCGAAACCGATGAAACAGTGATAAAAGAATGTGGATTCGTTTTCCCGGACAGGGCAAATGAACGTTGTGATACAAGGAAATGGTTGGGCCTGATCTGATGCAATGACGGATCAAAGGTTAAATCTATTTTACTGCCCGGGATAAAGGTTACGCTCCGTTTAAGCTCTGTAATATTGCCTGCCCGGTCAATCGCTTTAACAATGATGTTGTTGATTCCTTCGTACAGCTCATGCCTGAATTGAAACTTCCCATTACCCTTGATTTCCACAGGTTGATCCTCTACGGTAAGAGTAATGCCGCTTTCAGTCATCCCTGATATTTCCACCATGTTTTCTGAAAGGACCAGACCTTCGTCAGGAGACTGAATTACAAGAAATGGCGGTTTATCGTCTATAATGATACGAACGAACCTTGCCTCGCTGGGACGACTGCGAAGTTTTTCAAAAGAAACGGCTGATACCCTCCAGTACACCTGATCATGTGAAGGCCCTCCAACCAAGTGTTTAGGAAATATCACTGAAGTAGTTTTAATCTCTTTGCTATAGATGATTGGTGAAAACGAAACATTATGGGAAAATTCGAGAAGGTAATAATCCGCATTTTTTACCTCTTCCCAGGTCAAAGACATGTTGATGTCAAAACCTTCATAACCGTTTTCGGGCTTGAGCAGCATGGGACTGGAAAGGAGTTCCCGTGGGGACGATGGCTTTTGATTGTGTAAAACAACAGATCCCTGGTTTTTTGTCAGAACAACCTTGCTTCCGGCAGATGCAATTTCAATTTCACCATCATAGTTAGCAAAGCGGGTTCCCTCTTTGTCACGGCCGACCCAAAAGAATTTGGAATTGACTTTTGTATCGATTCCAGGGACATCAAGCTGAAACCGATCATTTTTTTTTCCGGTTGCAAGCAGAGCGAGAACGTCGCCTTTCACCAGAGTTACCTTTGCTTCACCGGTATCTTCCAGCAGGTTCGCCCGCATCTTTCGGATCAATGCCTGAGAATTTTCACTAAGACGGATCCTGGTATCATTTCGAAAAAGGATGTCACAATAGGATTGGGACAGCGCCCTTATTCTTTCGCCTTCCTCAAGGATATCGTAACGAGAAACATCTTTCCACAGATTGTCTGATGGTTTTCGACTGTGTACATGGCCCTTGCTATCCTGCACAACAGCTTCTGCCGGAACATTCTGGTTCGCAGCACAGATTTTGAGTGCTTTTTTACCTTGCTCTGTTGCTGATTTCGCAAAAGTTATACAAGCAGGCAGGTCGCCCGCTTTTTGTTTCAAAATGGCGGTATCTCGAAGGTGTATGGCATTGGTAATGATTTTGGGGGTAAAGATCTTTGCACCAGCCCTGGTAGCTTGCTGTATAATTCTTCCTGAAACTTCCAGTTCGCGCTTTGCCTGAAAAAAAACACCGGCAGGAATACGAATCAGCATCCCGGGCTTAATTTCATCCGGTGATTTAAGGTCATTTGCACGCAGAATGTCCTCCCATCGATTAGGGTCATTAAAATATTTTTTTGAAATATCGCGAATCCCTTGATTTTCTTTTACCTCAATGATGATTATACTTTTTTCCCTGCAACTGGCCGGGTTTTCAAAGCCATAACCAGTAAGGATGAAGGCAATTATGAAGCAAATAAGGGCTGGTTTGTAATCAATGATATTCATTGAAGAGGTATGCTATTAACCTTTTTTAGCTAACTTTTTTGTAACGTTTTAGCGCTATAAAAAATCCGCATTCAGATAATCCGGTATTAAGACGTGTCAAACTCACGCATAAGTAAGCGTAAAGAAAGAACAGATGCAATCCTTTTATAAAAAGCTTGCTAAACAAGCACATTGCGTGGCTTACAGAAAAAACTTATTAATTTGCTGTTCTTTCTTTACGCTTACTAAGACGTTCAAACAAGACCCGCCTTAATACCGGATCACCTGAATGCTCCTCCGGACTTTTTTCAAAAAACTAAATTAATACACGTTTTGCTAATGCAGATGCTTAAAGTTTAAAAATAGTATCCTGGAGCTTATAGAACCTGGTTGTCTTGATTGATCGATAAGCTCTTGTTTTCACAGTAATTCATTGTATAAAAAAGAACGGTTCATGTCAAGTAATAATCGGTTAACCTTCTTAAATCGCATAAAATTTATATATCAAAAACAGTATTTACTTCCCGAAACCTTATGTGATAAATATCATTTTATATGAATAGCATGGAAACACACGAAAAAAACAAAAGCTGGATAAAAACTGTTAAAATCCCACCTCCGACCCTGCAAAATAACACAGCAGATGCTGATCGTCTTATTTCTGTTTTAAAAAGGCTCCTTAAAACCGATACAATCGACATAGATGTCTCCGTGCTAGGAAAATTGCCGGACCTTGTCAGGAAGTGGGATTATAATGTTAGCTGCTCACTTTTCAAAGACAGAAAAAGATGGCTTCTAACCGGAATTAAATCCTTGCATGATTCAACACCCTTTACAGGTCTGGCCGTCGACCTGGGTACAACCAGGGTAGTTCTGCGCCTTGTAGATCTTTCAACAGGTAAGATTCTGGTTGAATCTTCCTTGGACAATCCCCAGTTATCGGTAGGTCCTGACATTCTGGCAAGAATACACTTTACCGACCAGAAAGGCGGTCTTGAGCAACTTAAAGAATTGATTATAAAAGGCTTGAACAAAGCTATAGAAAAATTATGCACTCAATGCAAAAATAAGCCGGAAGATATCCATCTCATTTCTGTAGCCGGGAATACAGCGATGACTCACCTTTTCATGGGGCTCAACCCTCACTGGATCATACGGGAACCTTACATACCTGTTATAAACAGGCCCGGACTGATCAAGGCAAAAGATTTAGGGATTAAGGTCAACCCTGCCGCTGAAGTGTTCATTTTTCCCAATATCGGCAGTTATTTTGGAGGAGATCTTATTGCAGGCATTCTATTTTCTCGAATAAACAGGATAAAGGATACAACTATTTTAGTTGATGTAGGAACAAATGCCGAGGTTGTAGTCGGTAACAAAAACTGGCTTATCGGATGTGCCGGAGCAGCAGGCCCTGCGATGGAAGGTGGGGTAACGAGGATGGGAATGATGGCAGGCCCGGGTGTGATAGATCAGATCGCTATTAACCCGGATACGCACGATTTTAAAATACATACAATAGATGACATGCCGCCTAAAGGGATATGTGGTTCCGGGGTGATCGATCTTGCCGCTCAATTGTTCCTCTCAGGTATGATCGATATAAGGGGCAAATTACTCCCCGCTGTCTGCGGCAACAAAATAATAAAAAAAAATGGTATCCGGCATCTTGTGGTGGTGTCTGCGGGAGAATCCGCAACCGGGTCTGAACTTACAATAAGCCAGGCAGGCCTTGACAGCCTTATAAGATCCAAGGCTGCGATGTATACAATTCTTGAGACAATCACATCTTCTGTTGGAATCTCTCTTAATGATCTTTCGAGATTTTTTGTAGCCGGAACATTTGGTTCGTTCATTAACCCTGTCTCTGCAATATCTATAGGAATGCTCCCTGATTTGCCTCCTAACATCTATAAATCATTAGGAAATAGCTCCCTTGGCGGGGCAACTCTGCTGCTTACTTCGAGTGATTTTCTTGAAGATATTGACAGGATAAGAGATAGTATCACCTATCTTGAATTAAACGTAAACCAGGAGTTCATGAACCGCTTTTCCGCAGCTAAATTCCTTCCACATACTGATCCGTCTCTTTTTCCATCAGTTAAAATATGATGTAGCATATTTTATGCTTTCTCTCTTGACACACGAGCCTTAAACTTTATACTCACATTCAAATATGTGTCTGGAGATTATGAATGGCTGATAAAAAACGTCACTGGTTCGGGGATAGTATTGTCCGGCAGATTAAATCCTCACGTAAAAAAATTACCATCTTGTTTACCGATATCGAGGATTCTACCCGCTATTGGGAAACTCGTGGCGACATCAACGGCCGCCTGATGGTCAATTACCATAATCGTTTGATTTTTCCTATAATAAAAAAATGCAAGGGAAAAATTGTAAAGACCATTGGCGATGCCATTATGGCCTCATTCAGTAAGCCGGGACAGGCTGTTAAGGCGGCTGTGGGAATCCAGCAGATACTCGAGCAAACCCGCTTGCAGGATAAAACCTTCGGGCTTAAGGTAAGAGTCGGTATTCACACGGGAAAAGCGATCGTTGAGCACAGTGATATTTTTGGCGATGTGGTGAATGTTGCATCCAGAATAGAGGAGATGAGTCAGGGCAATGAGATTCATATTTCAGAAAATACAGCAAAAAAGATTGACAAAAAAACGTTCGACCTCGTTAAGGCAATTAGTTTTACACCCAAGGGGAAAACCCAAAAAATTACAATATATCGTTGTGAATGGCAGGACATGGGGCTGGTGATCGACGATATTCAGATCGATCCCTTTCTTTCCATGGGGCCGCGGCAAAAAGTCGAAATCCTTATTTATGCACTTTCATGTGTCGGTATCTTTTATTTTCTTTATATAAAATATCTGCGTTATATAATTGCGGACTCAGAGTCCCTGGCGTTATTTTCCCTGAATCCGCAATACTTTATTAACGTACCCACTATCGTGTCTGTTGTTTTAGTCGCCATAACCCTGGTAGCTGCAATATTGCTCATAAGAATGACAACGGTTCCTCACTTTATTTTAAGGGTTCTTAAAGGGGGTTTTGGGTTCTGTATCGGCTTTTTCCTGCTTTTTCTGCCTGCAACCTATCTGCCAATAGATACCGGAGATATATTAAACAAAGAGATCTTTCAGTCCAGGCACCTGTTCGTTGAAGTAAAAACTGACGATATCAATGTCAGAGAAAAACCTAGCATTAAGTCTGAACCGTTACAGAAAGTGGACAAAGGCAATTTGTTGTTATTGACAGATGTAAAAAAAATCGGTTCTCTCACCTGGAATAAGGTATTAATCGGAAAAGAGGTTTACGGTTGGATCCTGCGGGTTGTTCCTGCCAAATTCGGTGTGCCGGAAAAACGGCTAACCATAACCTACAAATTCCATTTTAATTACCTCGATATTCTCGCCGTATGCATCGGATTGATCGGCTTTATATGGGGGTTTTTAAATTTCAAGCTCCGCCCGGTGTAACACGTATAAAATGGATAACTCAATTTTTATAATTATCGAAGAAAAGGACTGTCCTTACTATAAAGTGGGTGATGAGTTCAAGCTGACAGGCAACGCCTTATTACTAGAATACAAGAAAGAAAAGGAGTTCATTACCACGGCGGTCATTAACTTGCCTTATGAACAATCCGCATGCCGCAAGCTTATTGGAGATCTAACGAAAATTTTAACAAAATACGAAAGTATAGATAAAATTCCCATGTGCGTGATCAATTGCAGCGGATGCACCGGCTCAATCCGGCTGGAATACAAAAAAGAGCAGATAACAGAGCAGGCTACAATTGCCAAAAAGAAGCCCGGTAATATCGGAGCTATCGCAAATCTTTTGAGTAATTTTTCCATTTTTCAATCGATTGACGAGCATGATTTAAAAGATATTGTTCCTTTTCTAAAGCTTAAAAAATTTGCTCCCGATGAATTAATCATAAAAAAAGGTGATACAGGGAAAAATTTATTCATAATTATATCCGGCGAAGTTGAGGTGCTATGCGACGACGGAATAAGCATGTCAATACTTAAAAGAGGTGAAGTCTTTGGTGAAATGAGCCTTATAAGTGGTGACCCTGTCGCAGCCACAATAAAAGTTCTGTCTCCTACAACTATTTTTTTTATTAAGGGTGAGGATTTTATAAAAGTTATGAAGCGATCCTCATCACTTCAAATGTATTTTACGCGGTTGCTTACCCGAAGACTTGCTGAATCGAATATTCTCATGTCTGAAGAACTTTCATCCGGAATGACTGGAAATCTTTTTGAAATACCTCCTCCCGAACTTTTTCAAAACCTGAATATAAATCAGAAAACAGGTCTTTTAAGTTTAACCATGCCAGGAGGCCATGCAAAGCTGTCTTTCATGGACGGAAATCTGGTCAGTGCTGAATATGGCGACAAAGAGGGGAAAGAAGCCTTTTTTGACGTGTTAAAAGAAAAGGAAGGTAGATTTAAATTTATTCCGGGTTTGCCCCCGGAAGAGATGAAAACTCCGGTGTTAGGATATTTTATGGGTCTTTTAATGGACGGGTTAAGGAGAATTGATGAAGAGGCCAAGAAAACCAAAAAGCCATAAAGGCTGGGAAGCTGGAAGAAACTTTTCTTTTACTCTCATCCTTAAACATTGTTATGTAAATCGATTTTGTAACCGTTCAAGGAACGTTGAAATTAGAAAATAGAAATTGGAAATTTGGCCTTCATGCTTTGTAACCGTTCACAGTTGTCGGTTCACAGTTCACGGTTGTGCCTGGGCCTTGCCCGGCGTAGCCAAAGGCGAAGCCTGGGTCATCTCTCCCGAATTTCTACTTTCTAATTTCAAGTTTCAAGCCGTGGACGGCTACTCGATTTTTTTAATTGCTTCATTGATCCAGGAAACCGCTTTTTCCTGAATCTCATCAACGGAACGGTTTTCAGAATGAATGGCCGGACCGATAATAATCTGTATTGTGCCCGGTATCTTTAGCAGTTTGTCAGGCGGCCAATGTTCTCCGGAATTATGAACAACAGGTAATATCGGGTACCTGGTGGATGACGCCAGGGCGGCACTTCCTTTCAAATATTCTCCGGGAACTTCCGGAGAAAAAAAAGTCCCTTCAGGAAATAGTAATACGGAAATTCCTTCTTCCAAACGATCTTTCCCCTGGGAGATTAACTGTTTGAGAGCCTTAAACTTTTGACTGCGATCAATAGCTATGGGCTTTAAAAATCTCAACGCCCAGCCGAAGAAGGGGATTCGCATCAACTCTTCTTTCAAGACAGTACTTAAAGGTGAAAAAAGCGTCTGGAGAAAAAAAGTCTCCCAGGCGCTTTGATGATTACACATCACAATATAGGTCTGATCTGTTATGATATTTTCATATCCTTTAACATTAACATTAATTTTACAAGTTATTCTAAGCCACCAGGTAATGAATCGTGTCACCAGGGTAACAAATGCAAACCTGCGTTTTACGGATAGAAGGGGGCAGACTATCACACATACGGCGGAGTGAAAAAATATGGACGCATAAAATCCGATGTAGAAAATGAGTGAGCGAATTAATAATACCGGTTGGGATAACAACTTCATATATTATTTCCCCTTTTTCATGACTATCGGCAGGTAAGTGCCAACAGCGCTCAAAATGCTACTGAATTTGCTGGAAGCACATAGAATTCCCCGTAATGAATAAACGCCATATTACCATTAATATCGTATTTTATTGGCATTTCTAACTCGTTAAAAACTGCATGAAGCTGGTCTATATCTCTTGATACCACTTCTCCCGCGTTTTCCCACACTTTAAGATATCTGTCTGCAAGACGATTGCCTCTAACCAATGTCGTAAAATAAATCCTGCCTTCATCTGCCAAAACATTCCTTAAACCAACCAATAAGTTACTTACATCATTAAGAACGTGCAGCAAATTCAATGAAATAATCGTATGGAACGTATTGGGCGCAAAAGGCAATTGGAGGGCATCACCGTGAAGAAAAACCATGTTGTCAGGAATCTTGCCGTTTAGTTTGGTTATCCTTGATTTGGCAATTCTTAATAATTTAAGTGACTGGTCTAAGAGGACAACAGGACGTTCTGAATACCGGATATATGTTTTTGCAGTAAAAGCCAAAGAACCACACCCAAGATCTAATATAAAGCCTTTCTTTGACGATCTTAGTGCACTGTGAGTAAGAGAAGCGAATTTTAAGGTCGAATACCCCCATACGAGGCGATTATAAATAGGATTGCATGCCACCCAATCGTAAATGTCCCCAAACTTTTTGTCGTAAGAACTGTCAACTTTAATATTTGGAAGAACAGAATATATATGTGGTTCGACCGACCTAAGACTTACACCTTTTGAGAGCAATCCAGACAAACTGGTTTCGTCAATTTGCGACATTGCTTTTTTCTCCATTTTCCCCCCAGCTAACACACAAACCCCGTGGTTATATATTTTAATCTAATTTACAACTTCTTGAAAGCTAATAAATAACACCAGCCCTGTAAAAACCAGAAAAATTCCTGCAAGGGCAATACTGTTAGGCAAAGGGGAATTAAGAATCAATATTTCGCCTATCATTGCGAAGATAACCTCACTTGATTGGGTAGCATCGACAGCAGCCAACTCACTTGCCCTTTTGGATTTGTTACGGGCAAATAGGAAAAGGCTCGTGGCGATAATTCCGGAAAAAAGTGCAACCAAAGCAGTATTTATAAGCTGTCCCTTAGATGGAAGTGGTGGTGTTTTAATCGCAACAAGAAGCAACCAAAAAGGGACAGACCCAAGGGATAGCAACAAGACTTTGTTAAACGGATTTTCCAGAAGAGGGTTTTCAATATTTGGAAGGTACTTGTTGCCATTCTTAGCTTCCCATACTAATTGGTTTCCAATCGGATAGCAAAACGCTGCAATTAAAACAGGGAAGCCACCCAGCAGCAACTCTTTAATAGTAGACATTTCAACATGGCTCAGGTTGACCATCAAGACACCTAATAATACGATAAATGAGAAAAACCATGTCTTTTTTGGAAATGACCTTCCAAAGCAGATTAAGACAACAAGTGTTGCAATAATTGTAAGTTGCCAAGTTGTTGCGATAACCCACCCCGGAGCATGATCGGCACTAAAACAAAGTAGCGAGTAAAACCCGCCAAAGCCTATACTTCCGGTGATTATCCAGAACTTCCAGTGCTTTAAAAAAAGTCGAAATATGCGCCCTGGGGCTTTGATACCTTGAAAGAGTGACAGTAATACAATTAAAAACAGGATCATATATGCATACCGAAGACAAGCTGACCATACCCAGTGCCCACCTTCCAAACTCATAACTCGGTTCAGAATGAATGTTGAGCTGAAAAACAGGCCTGATAGAAGCCCAATTAAAATCAATACAATCATATTATTAATTTAGGTTCTTCTCCAATTTAGTTGGAGAAGAGGGTTCAAGGATTCCGGGGTTCAAGGATTCCAGGGTTTGTTTCCTAAAGACTTTATCAGCGCTTTTAACATTCTTTCGATTTCTACTATGTCTTTTTTTTAGTGTACCCAATTCACCTTTTTTTAATTAAACCTAAATCCCCTATATTTCTAAACAGAG
>DAOWEJ010000097.1 GCA_030638575.1 Deltaproteobacteria bacterium
ATCCCTTTGTTGAATCAATTGAAGAGGGCATTTCTGAATTAAATGGTTTTTCTATAATAATTGCATTTAAACCAGAGAGTTTTCGTGAAGAAGGATTCAATTTTATTTTATCGATACATAATGGAAAAAATTGCGATCAATTATTGGTGGGGCAATGGCGTTCATACATTATTGTCATGAACGGGGATGATTACCCTAATAAGAGAAAAATACCTAGAATTGTGGCAAACATATTTTCCCCTATTCCAAGAAAGATAATTTTAACCATTAGTACTGGCAAAGAAGGCACAAAACTATATGTTGGCAGCCAACTCGTAAAAACAAACTCGGGTTTAATACTTAAATTTCCCAAAGGAGACAAAACAAGACTTATCTTAGGCAATTCCGTATATGGCAAGCATTCCTGGAATGGTGAAATTTATGGTTTAGCTTTTTATAATTTTCCCTTAAATGCTCATGAGACTGTATTTCATACAAAAAGGTGGTATAAGGAAAAGGATCTATCGTTTGCTAAAAAAGGCAAACCAGTAGTTTTATATCTTTTTGACGAAGGGGGGGGTATAAGGGCTTTTGATCATGGAGAAAAAAAGCTTCATCTCGAGATACCACCCAGAATGCAAGCTTTAGAGAAGATAATTCTGTCTCCGCTATGGATTGGGTTGAAGCTAAACAGAAAATTTTTTATAGATATAATTGTAAATTTTATAGGATTCATTCCTTTAGGATTTGTCATAGCTGCTACTTTGATTGAGATTAATGTAACCTCTAAGAAACGTATCGTTTTAATGACAGTTGCTTCGTGTTTTATATTAAGCTTGACTATTGAAATCGTTCAAGCGTGGGTGCCGTCGAGAATTTCAAGCATGGCGGATCTTGCGTTCAATACGAGTGGGGCGTTGATAGGGGTGGTGATATACCTATTAATTGTAAGGCTTGGAGTGAAAGGACTAAGGACTGAAAATTAAGAGATCGGGTTGCTTTTTTTAAAAAAGTGACACGGTTTTTTATTGTTAAAGATGTATCAAGGACAAAATTGATTCGTGGATTTTTAGCAGGTATTTTGTTTTTTCCCTCCTTCGGATTTTTATTAAAATGTAACACAAGTTGTACACATTGTCAATCCATTATCCCGCTGGCAGTTTGGCGGGCTGTTTTGAAATTGGCTCGCATATAATCAAAAATCCCTCTTTTAAGTGTGGCATAAACTTCCCATACTATGTAATATTGTATCGTATTTCTGATAAAAAAATTACATAATATCCTGGTTTCCCTTAACTGCTCAGCCCAACCTAATATCAATAATAATAAGTTAAATCAGTATGATAACCATCTTTATCGATGCATGGCACAAAAATTGAATTGATCCTTCTTAAATATATAGGCGCTTAGCAAAATTTGAGGAGAATAAAAAAGGTTTTTCTCTAATAAGCAAAAGCCAATGCAGGATTTATGGAATTTAATATAAGAGCCAAGAGGTGAGTGTTAGATGGCAAGTACGCAAAGTAGTGATGAAGCATTGGAATTAGTACCATTAATAAACAGGAGTAATGTTGTTTCAAAAAAAAATAAGATAAATGCATTTTCACCGTATAAGCTGGCTTTAATTGCAAACGATCTGATAGCGGCAGGTCTGACCTTTGGCCTTGGTTCATGGATAACCGGATTGGGTTTCTTTGAGAAAGGGAATTTAAGTTATTCCGTTGTTCTTTTAGCCCTTTCATTTGTGGTTGTAGCATTTTTTTCATCTTACAATCTTTATAACTATCACCTCATTTTTTTAAAAAAGAATCATTTAACAAGCCTTTTGAAATCCTTCTTCTGGAGTCTGGTTACATTTACCATCATTGCATTTCTATATACCTTTCCGAATCTTTTTGGGGATATTCCTTTAATTACAGGATTATTTTATTTAATCGCTGTTGCAGGAATTATGCTGTTTGCAAGATATTTTTCTGATTACCTGTTAAATTTACTCAAGTCGATTGGAATCAGTTTTTTAACTGTTGGAACGATCGGGCTGGTAATAGGAAATGAAGTGCCGATAGCTCTATCAAATAAGTTTACCATACCTTTGTGTTTTTTACTGGCAATCGGAACAATCCTATCCATCAGATTTTTTCTGGTTCATCTGGTTTTCAATATTTGGATGCGCCGTAAATTCAGGCGTCAATTGGCTATTGTTGGATCTAATAATGAGGCGGAAAGAATAACTGATTTTATTATTGACCACAATGCTCCTTTCTGGGTTTCCGGTACTGTTGGCACTCCGGATGAATGTGGATTTGAAGTCTTAGTGCCTAAAAGTTGCATAGGGGCTTTAAATGAACTGCCAAACATTGTGTCGAATAATAATATAAATGAAATAATAGTCACAGATGAGAACCTTGATAAGAGATCCCTTATTTCCCTTCTGGATTATTGTACTTCCGAAGGGATAGATGTCTGGTTTCCTCCTAAGTTGATGCCAATTATTGATATGAAACTGTATATCGATAACTTTTGCAGTATTCCGATGATCAGATTGTGTTCACAACGGAGTAACTGGCTTTTTGACAAGGTTAAACATGGATTTGATGCCCTTATAACCCTGCCGGTCTTTATTTTGCAACTGCCGTTATTTTTACTGATTTGTGCAGCAATCAAACTGGATTCAAAAGGGTCGGTATTTTATCGGGCCAAGTCTGTGGGTAAAAACGGTAATTTTTTTTCAATGTTTAAATTTAGATCCATGGGGGTCAATAATAAAAGTGAAATCCATAAGAATTACGTTACCAAATTGATCAAAGGTGAAATTAATAGCGAAGATAATAAAGGCAAGCCATTAAAGATAACCAATGATCCCAGGGTCACCAGAGTGGGTAAGTTTTTAAGAAAATTCAGCCTGGATGAATTACCTCAACTTATCAATGTATTAAAAGGCGATATGAGTCTTGTTGGACCGAGACCGTGCCTTCCGTATGAATATGAAATATATAAAGACTGGCATAAAAAGCGAACTTCAATTCGTCCTGGTATTACAGGTTTATGGCAGGTAACGGGCAGGAGTGAGGTATCTTTTGAAGATATGATTCTTTTAGACCTGTATTACATATACAACAGAAGTTTGGTGATGGATCTGAGTACTTTATATGAGACAATTTTCGTAGTTTTGAATAAGAGAGGTGCGTATTAGACAGGAGGGGGGAACGCCCTCTTTCGAAGTCTGCGCTTATCTGTCCAATCTCCGCGTCTGCCCCGTGGAATGCGTAGCCTATTCCTATAGGGCCAGACTCAAATTTTGACCCGCCTGAGGCGGCTTAATCCTCGAAATACTCCAATGTATTCCTGTGGTTAAAATCTCGGTCTTCCTTGATCTTCTGAAAACTATCTTATTTCTGGATAGACACTACCTAAAAACAAACTTAATCAATACCAGGATGCCGCATTTCTTGGAAATAGTGTTGTAGGTATTGATTTAGGGGGCAGACTGTACACAAGGCCCCCCGAACTGAAAAAATATTAGGATTGGGGCAAGTTGGAAGGATTGGTATTTCCAGATAAAAAAGGAAGGGTTTTATGACTCAGAAATCGTTTTCCGGCCACGAAGCTCAAATTATCGCTTTGTACATTTTGAGCTTAAACCTTTCACTAAGTGCAATACCACAAGTATGAGACAAGTAAAATTAGCCTGGGAGGACAATTCTGCGAATGAATTAGGTTTCAAAATAGAGAGGAAGAATGGATCAGGGGGACTTACAGTGAAATAGCCACGGTTGGTCCGAACGTGACCAGCTACAAGGATACTGGACTGAGTCCAGCAACAACCTGTTTCTATCGTGTGCGCGCCTATAACTCGGCCGGATATTCTTCTTATTCTATCGAGGTGAGTGTTAAGACATCTGCTAACTAAAAAAAAAAGAAAAAAGGAGGCAGAGAAATAATAAATTTCGCTATCTATCAGCGGTGAGTGATTAGTTTGAAAGAAAAGAAGTCAGAAGATAGGCGTCAGGAGCCAGAATTAGAAAAAGTGGACGCAACATGTAGTAGATTTCCCTTATCCTTTAATGGAGAAAAATTACGATTCTGATGTGATTCTAAAACTGATTCATCTTGACTTTATAAACATTTTGTTGTTTCTTAATTAGAGTTTTTCTTTTGTTTTTTTAGTCTGTTTTCTGAGGTCACGCATGGAGCAGCCACTCAAATTGTGCCTATCTCTCTTCTGACGGGACATTGTTTTGTTAGGAGAGAGACCAATTAATCTGCCCAAATAATTAAAACACAAACGTAATATCGTTCTGCTGTTTATCAGTTGGAGAAAGGGGGAAAGATGTTAAGTCGAATAGGAATATTCTTGATTCTAATGACTATTGTTCTTCTGACTTTGTCCTGTGCTAAAGTCGGATCAGTTTCCGGGGAAGGAGATTTGGTCTCCGAGGCGTTACCTAATGTGGACTCAATACCTTCGAAATATGGAAACCTCGTTTCGGTGAGTAGCGTGACCGAGTATCCGGATTGGGTCCAGCTTTGGTTCCAGGACGAGAACGGTAACATTCGCATGGTGCGCTATTCAGTGCGTGAAAACCGTTTCGCAAAAGACTGTAAATTGGTTACTCGGAAGTAGGGAGGTAGAATTATGGAACGATTAATAAGCATTGTTTGTCGGGCTGTTTTTATTGTAGCCTCTATCCTGGCTGGTCTCGTTGTGTGGGAAAAGCTTGCCAATTTTTTTGGTTTCACATTGTTGAGAGCTCATGATCCGTGGCGTATTCTGGAGTTGTCCGCAGTAGCCCTGCTTTTCGTAATTGCGCTCCAATTGCGAGAGATAAAGACAATTTTTATCGCAAAAGGCTCAAACTAGTAAGATAAGAAAAGTACAGTTGCGTGCCTATAAAGGCCCTGCTAATCAGGTTTGTAAGAGTAGAGTTCTGACGGATTAGCCTATATTCCTCCTTATGATAATGCTCTCTCAACGTGTACCTTTTAGTACTCCCCTTTTTACCTCAAGGTTTTTACCTGTTTTATCTTGTAGGATTCGGGAGGATGTTTAGAAAAAGTTAACAAAAAATTAACCATCACCGATTCAAAGCAGGGCTTTCAAAGACCGTGCTGTTTCAAATGCACTACCATATCGTGGTCAAAAGCCATAAAAGATTTACTTTCTATAAGGGGGTCAGGCACCGACCCCCATCCACGAACTTCTTCAATACTAGATCACAAGAAGCCTGCATACACTCAAGTTTCAGCGCGTAGCCACCGAAGTCAGTAATAGTGCTCAACCGTTCAGGATTTCTCCGGTATTATATAGAACGCTGGCGAAAAAATATGGTCACTCGTTGCATAGGATCAGGTCTGTGTTTAGAACAGGTGACATCTTATTGGTAAAGGGATAACGATGCCTATGTCCGGGACTTATTACATCCGACAACATCACCTGGACAGGATTCAGATAGTTGCGGAAGATGGGTAGCAAATGATAGCCAACTTCAGTGAGAGATAAGCGAAACTCGATGAATAGCATTCCATCTCAAGGCTCTTCAAACAAAAGAATAATCCGTGCCACCGTTATAGTGATGGGAATCGCAGTGGCGGGAAAAGTTCTGGGGTTTGTGCAAAACCTGCTCATCGCATACTTTTTTGGGACAAGTATGGAAGTGGATGCGTATTTTGTAGCATTTAGCATTCCAGTAATATTGTTTATTTTGGTCAGAGAGATCATTGAACCCGCATTTCTTCCCACCTTTATGGGAGTCATGGAAAAAGATGGAGAGATAGCAGCCTGGAAACTGTTCAGCACAACTATCAATGCATTGTTAATTCTATTTGCAGTGCTCACGTTTCTGGGAATAGTGGGATCACCGTTTCTGGTTTCTATCCTTGCCCCCGGATTTGAGGGGATGAAAAGAATAATTACCATAAAGTTGACCAGAATAGTTCTGCCGGCTTCCGTGTTTTTGGGTGTTTCCGCTGTAACCTACATCACGCTCAATTCCTACAAGCGTTTCACGGTGCCAGCTCTTGGGGATTGTTGTTTTAAAGTATTTATTATTATTATGTTTTTAGTTTCTGTTAGGGTAATGGGGATAGTCGGATTGGCAATAGGAGTTGTTGTGGGAGCTCTGGTAAGATTGCTTGTCCATTTGTTAGGCTTATGGAAAAAACGGAATTTGTATAAATATACCTTAGATTTTAAGTATCCGCCAATGAAAAAAATGCAGAGATTGATGCTACCTTTAATTGTTGGCATCACTTTTTCGCAATTAGGCTATATGGTCGACAACGTATTTGCATCAACTTTAGAAACGGGTAGCTTGTCTGCTCTCACCTATGCCAAGAAAGTGGTGCAGATGCCTCTTGTTGTGCTTCCCTATACTTTAGCTATAATCATCTTCCCCTTTTTCTCGGAGTTGGCGCTAAGCAATAAGAAGAAAGATCTACTTGAAATGTTCATGCAAGCAACCAAGCTGCTGACCTTTCTCTTCATTCCAATGGCTATAGGATTGATAGTGCTACGTACGCCCGTGGTGCGATTGCTTTTTGAGAGGGGAGCATTTGATCTGTATTCTACACAAATTACTTCTTCTGCGGTCTTATATTATTCACTTGGCCTTCCTTCCTGTGCGCTTGAAGCCATACTCGTACAATTCTATTTTTCAATGTCAGATACCAAAACGCCTGTTGCTGTCGGCATGCTTTGCGTGGTGTTGAATTTTTTGCTCATTGCCGTCTTAATCAAACCCTTGACTCATTGCGGGATCGCCCTTGCTTTCACAATAGCGACAACGGTTAGGATCTCGATAATGTATGTTTTGATGAAGAGAAAAATCCCTGATATCCGGCTGACAGATCCCCTCATTTTCTTACTAAAGGTGGGGTGTGCAAGCTCTGTGATGGGGTTATCTGTCAGTTTTGTTTCCCATCGATTAGCCCATTCGAATCTAACTTCCCTCACAGAGCAGAGTGTTGGTCTGCTCGTTTCGGTACTTGTTGGTATCCTTGTATTTTTCACAACAGCCTATCTGATGAGGGTGGAAGAAATGAAACTATATTGGAGACAGGTAAAGTTTTATTTCATAAAAGTGAGGAAGCAGCAAATTAAATGACCTCTTACAAATGGGAGCGAAAGAAGAGGAAAAGGGGACAGGCACTTAATATAAGGCCTGGAAGCTATGAAGTTAGGAGGCGAAAAGGCTTGGAAGCCATGAGGCTTGTTGGAGTGAAAAGAAAATTATTCTTTATCGGCAAAAGAATAGGGGAAAGGAATGTTCTTTTATATGCTTTTCACTGAACAGCCTGTGGGCGTGGAATGGGGAATGGGGGTCGGGCCACGCTAAGTGGTTGTTATTTCGGGGTAAGAGTGAATAATCAAACCTGTTTTTGGTCTTGAATGACCTATTTTGAGGCCAAAATGGCGGTTTTAAGGAAATTGAAAAGATAGAGTTAAGGCTGGTTGGAGGGAAGGGAAAACCCCGATTTATCGAGAGTGGAGAAAAAACTATGAGACTATAAGGTTGGGAAGCGAGTGGGCTAAAATAAGGGAATGAATGAGGATGAAGGCTTATAAATTTTTATTACACACGAGCACCGATTTAACTGTATGTATTTTTTATTTGTCTTAAAACCGGTCTATTTTTGCATAAATATTGTATTTTTTTAAGCTTGATTTTTTAATTTAATACTTATACGAAAACAGATCGTTGCGTTTAATAGGCAAAAAGACAGCAGAATCAGGCTTTTAATAAAATCGTCTATGAGCGGAGTTAAAAAATGAGACATGTGATGAATTCTAAAAGATAAAAGTAGGCTATGGCGAGGAGGCGAAAAGAAGCTGATAGGCGATAGCTCATAGGGCAAAGGGGACAGGTCTTCCATGAAGAAAGCACTCGACCCCTTGAATCCTTCAATCCTCGAACCCTTTGCATCAACTAATCTGGAGGAGAACCAAAAATATTAATAAAAAGATGGCCATACCTGTTTGTAAGGAATTCAGCATGAAACGGTTGGATATTTTCGACTCATTTGACAGAAAAGAATCTTGATTCCTTTTAGCAAAAGTGATTTAATATAATAAAATTTATTTGACCATTTAAAATAAGAAGGCAGACATGGCATTAAAACACACCGGATTATTTCTCTGTATATGGCTCCTTTTATTTTCACTTGGTTGTGCAACTGGGATTTCCCGCCAGGTGCGCTCACAGGTGACCTATACCGGCCCATTTTCAGATGTGCAAAAGGCCCCTGATAAATACATGGGAGAAATTGTTATATTGGGAGGAAAAATCTTAAATAACAAGGCTTCACAAGTATCCTCCGAACTTACAGTCCTTCACCTGCCCACCGGCAGCGGGAATCGGCCTAAGGATAACGATCAGTCCGAAGGCCGTTACCTAATCCAAACAGATCAATTCCTCGATCCGGCCATCTATAAAAAAGGAGACCTGTTAACTGTGGCCGGAAAGCTCAGCGGCAGTGAATTCAGGACTATCGGAGGATTTGACTACATTTATCCAAAGTTGAAGGCAATTGAGATTAAACTCTGGCCCAAGGAAGACCATAATTATCCGAGATTTCATATTGGTATCGGGGTCGGGAAAACGTTTTAAGCACATCAGGATTATCGGCACCGTGAAAAGCAGGCGCAAAAGTGGGCAAATTGCCCTGTTACTTCTTCTATTTCTGGTTTACAGCAGCCTGACGGCCTGCGCTCCAGCCATTTCTAAACAGTTTCGTGAGAAGGCCATGCCGCCTGTGCCCTTCAATGAACTACTCAGTACTCCAAATGACTATGAAGGCAGAAATATTATTTTAGGGGGCTATATTCTTGAGGTAAAAAACAAGCAGGGCGGCTCCTTGCTGACCATTCTCCAGGCGCCACTCGATTTTCAAAACAGACCTCACTCCCGAGATAAATCCAAAGGCCGATTCCTGGTACGGACTGACAAATTCATAGAACCGGAAATTTACAAGAAAGATAGAAAAATTACAGTTGGAGGTAAGATTGCCGGGGTCTCGGTGCAACCATTAGGAGGTCACGTATATCGTTACCCGATTATAGAGGTTAAGGAATTACATCTATGGGCTGAGGAGCTAGACCAAGATTTGTTATACGATCCCTATTGGGATTACTGGGGACATCCCCGGTATCCTTATTATCGTTCAATGCCACCTTATCATTACCGGTGATAGCCTCTTCCCTCTTTAGCTGAGGGTAAATTTATTAAATTCCCCGCTTTCAAGATCAACATGAACCATTGTATTTCTGAAAAGTTTTCCCCGTTTTAGAATGATTTTTATCACTTCCATTGCCTGGAGCGTTGCGATAAAGTATGGTGCTATCGCCGGCACTCCAAGGATAGCTTCAGGACTTTTGGTTTTATTTTTTTTTGCCCCATCGCTTCCGTAAATAGATTTCAGACCCTGATCTTCCGGGAATATGGTCATCACCTGGCCTTCAAAACCTGCTACCGCACCGTGAACAAGAGGAATTTTCAGTTTTCCGGCTGCGTTCTCCAAAACAAATCTGTCTGTAATATTATCAAGGGCATCCACAACCACATTCACATCGTTTAGTATTTCAGAGGCATTGGATGGATCAATTTTTACCCGAAAAGGAATCACTTTAACACCGGGATTGATGGATTCGACCATGCGGACTGCCGAGTCGGATTTAGACAGTCCTATGGTTTCTATGCTGGATATTGCCTGGCGATTCAGATTGGTTTCGTCAAAAACATCATGATCGACTACGATAATATGCCCGACTCCCACCCTTGCCAGAGTCAAAATTAAATGTCCGCCCAGACCGCCTGACCCGACTATGGCAACCTGAGACTTTGCCAGCCGTATCTGTTCGTTAAGGGCGATGGATTTTCTATTGCGAATATATCGATGAGGATATATCCCGGAATTCATAGCTTCAATGTAAACATCATGAAAACTTCTTTTGAATTGATCTGCAAGTTTTAATACCTTCTCATCTTCCAGGATTTGAACCGAACGTCCTGCAGAGTCCAGGATTTTTCTCGAATGCTCATGAAGCACTTTAGATAGTTGTATCTGTCTTTCCGAACTCATTTTTTTATCTATGGATGTATTGTTCAAGAGCAATTTTTCATTTCAAATTTGTGTAACATGGTTAGCTTTTTTTTTAAAACTAATCACATAGTTCAAAAAGTGCTGCCGCGCCCATTCCGCCACCTATGCACATGGATTCTACACCAAATTTTACACCTCTTGTCTTCATATTAGCAAGAAGCGTGGCGCACAGTTTTGCACCTGTGCACCCCAAAGGATGCCCAAGGGCAATAGCGCCGCCGTGAATATTTATTTTATCCATATCCTTATCCAGGCCGAGCTCTCTTATACAGTATAGCGCTTGGGAAGCAAAGGCTTCATTTATCTCAAACAGGCCTATATCCTTAATGTCCATGCCCGCCATTTTCAAAAGTTTTGGAATGGCATATCGCGGCCCCACGCCCATCTCATCAGGCTCACAGCCGATTGTTGTGTAATATTTCAACTTAGCGATGGGCTTCACTCCCAGTTCCTTTATTTTTTCTTCGGACAGAATAACACTTACGGCAGCGCCGTCTGTTGTCTGGGAGGAATTTCCTGCTGTAACAGATCCGTTTGCAGCAAAAACAGCCCGCAGATTAGCAAGCCCTTCCTTTGTTGTTGACTCCCTGATACCGTCATCGAAGTCTTGCAGAAACGTCTCTTTTTTGTAGGTTCCGCCCTCCTGCTGAATAAACCTGGCTGCCGGAGTAGGCACTAACTCTGTAAAAAGTTTTTCCGCCTTGGCTTTGGATGCCTTCATCTGGGAATTATAGGCAAACTCATCCTGATCTTCCCTGGATATTTTATATCGATTGGCAACATTCTCCGCTGTAATACCCATGGAAGTATATAAATCGGCATGTTTTTTTGTATGTTCAGGGTGGGGCCTTGGAAGATAGCCGCCCATGGGAACATAGGTCATGGATTCTATTCCGCCGCCAATTGTAATATCCGACCATCCTGCCATTACCCTCAGACAGGCAAGTGAAATCGCCTCCAGCCCGGATGAACAGAATCTGTTTATGGTGGCTCCGGAAACTTCGACCGGAAAACCTGCAATCTGATTTGCCAGTCTTCCGATGTTAAGTCCTTGCTCTGCTTCAGGAAAAGAGCAGCCTATCATAATATCCTCAACATCCTTTTTTTCAAGGCCGGGGGTTTTTTCTACAGCATCGGTCAGTATAAAGGAAAGAAGATCTTCCGGCCTTGTATCTTTAAACGCCCCCTTATTTCTCCTGCACCCGGGGGTTCTTATTGATGTTACTATATATGCATCTCTCATGGCTATTTCCTCCTTAATTTCTTAACGGCTTACCGGTCTTTAACAAATGATCAATTCTGGCAATTGTTTTCTCTTCTTTTATAAAATCGATGAATGCCTCCCTTTCAAGTTTCAAGATGGCGTCTTCGTCAATTTCACTATTTGCTCTCACATCTCCGCCACTCAAAACATAGGCAATCCGTTTTGCCAGGAATGCATCATGTTTGCTTACGAATTTTGCGCTCAGCATGTTGAAGATCTCTGCATTGATCATGCCCTTGGCTGATTCCCCAAAAACCCTTATCTTTCTTTTGACTTCAGGGGCATATCCTTCATCTACCATCTTTAAAACTTCCTTTTTAGCTTCGCCTATAAGATAATCCCTGTTAAAGACTATTCTATCTTCGGGCCCCAAAAACCCGTTTGCCCTTGCTTCAGCAGCAGACATGGAGACTTTGGCCATTGCTATTGCCATAAATGTCGGGACAAAGAATTTTGCAAGGTCAACATCTGTTACTGCTTCAGGAATGGAACTGACAAATTTCTTCCACAAGTTCAAACAGCCGCTACCTGCAGGAAGCAGTCCCACACCTATTTCCACAAGCCCCATGTAAAGCTCGGCATGGGCTACTATCCTGTCGGCTCCAAGGCATACTTCACATCCACCGCCAAGGGTCAATCCGTAAGGTGCTGCCACAACAGGAAAGGATGCATATCTTGCTTTTTGAATTCCGGCCTGTCCTTTTTCCAGAAAGGCTTCTATTTCAGAATACTTTTTATCCTTTGCCAGATCCAGGATATAGGCCAGGTCGGCTCCGGCGGAAAAAGCGCCGGGCATTCCGCCGGCCTGATTTCCGATAACAAGTCCGACGCCGTTTTCGTCAATATAATCTAGAGCCTCTCCTATAAAGTCAATAATTTGACCATTTAACGCATTCATCTTAGTATGAAATTCGCAGCAGAACACACCGTCTCCGATATCAATAAGTGATGCGGAAGAGCATGTCTTTACAACCCTGTCTGCACCTCTAAGAGCCTTAAGAGATATAATATTTTCGCTGACGACCAGTTCTTTGTAATCCTTTGATTTAAAATCATAAAAAAATACCTTTCCTTTTTCAGATCTGTAAAAAGATAAATTGCCCGATTCGATCATCTTTATGACCAGTTCAGGCACCTTTAAGCCTTCCTTTTTCATCTTCTCCACAGATTCTTTTACACCAATGGCATCCCATGTCTCAAAGGGGCCCATTTCAAAATTGAATCCCCATTTCATTGCATTATCGATATCGACAATGGTATCTGAAATTTCGGGAATCCTGTTCGCTGCATAAATCAGGTTGTCTGCAACAGCCTTCCATGCAAATTTTGCCCCCTTGTCATCACCATAGAGCACGGCCTTCATTTTTTCAGGGAGTGTCGCGGCCTTTTTTGCCTCGGCAAGACAGGAAAAATCAGGGGCATCATACTCTGCATACTCAAAGGTGACTGGGTTTATCACCTTTCTAATCTTCTTCCATTCAGGTGTAAGGTCGGTTTTGTAAAAACCGCTTTGGGTTTTTTTCCCGAGAAGGTTCTTTTCTATCATCTTATTTACAAACTCAGGTATTACAAAGCTTTCCCTGGCCTCATCATCTTTCACCAGATCATAGGTGTTTTTAGCAACATGCCCCATGGTATCAAGACCGACAAGGTCGGATGTTTTAAACATGGCTGTTTTGGGCCTTCCCATAACCGGACCAAAAAGCGCATCAACTTCGGAAATTGTAAGCCCATCTTCGAGCATAAGTTGCATTGCCTTTACAATACCCTGAACACCGATCCTGTTTCCTACGAAGTTCGGAGTATCCTTAGCCCATACAATACCTTTGCCGAGAATCCTCTCCCCGTAATCAGCCATGAATTCAACGATTTCAGGTAGTGTCTCCTCGCCTGCAATAATTTCAAGGAGTTTCATATACCTTACAGGATTAAAAAAATGTGTGCCCAGAAAATGTCGACGAAACTCCTTGCTCAAACCTTCCGACATCGCCTTTAAGGGTATACCGGATGTATTGGACGAAACAATGGAGCCTTTTTTTCTTACCGGGTCTATGCGTTTGAAAAGATCCCTTTTAATCTTCAAGTTCTCCACAACGACTTCAATAATCCAGTCACAGCCCGCCAGCTTATCAAAATCGTCTTCAAGATTGCCTATTGAAATTAGATCAACATCCTTTTTCTGCATTAAAAGTGATGGGCTCGACATAAGCACCGTATCCAGCCCGGCCTTTGCTATCCTGTTTCTGGCCCCAGGATCGTTTTTCTCTTCATCTTTCAGATCAAAGGGAACGATATCTAATAATAAAGTTTTAACACCGGCTCCGGCCAGAATAGCGGATATTCCACCGCCCATAACTCCGGAACCGATAACCGCAGCCGATCTGATTTTTCTATTCATAATTACCTCCTAAAATATAGGTTAAACCGTAACATTTTATCCTTACTAAATAAATACGTTAAATCGATATATGAATGAACATTCATTCATTTAACAAAATGACTGCTTACATGTCAAGAAAAATCCTATACTGTAAGAAGGATGACTAAAATATTTATTATATATATGATTCAGGTAGTTATATATTTTATAATAAAATTCTATCTTTTCCGGTAAATATTTTTACCATGATTTAGTCATATGGAAGCGGCTGAATATATATTCATTTATTATTTGAAAGAGGTAGGAAAATATTGTGTATTGCCCATATTTAGACCGGGACATTTTTAATCATATTCTGGTTTGTTATGGGTGCAAAATAAAAAACAACATGCCGGCTGAGATCGAAAACAAATTGTCGATATGATGAGACCTTTGAAAAATGGTAATTTTAGTTCGAGTTCAAGGAAGGCGATCCGCCTCAGGCGGATCGAGGATAGCGCTGAAGGTTAGCGCTGATGCTTCACTTCGTGTCACTAAAGTGCCGAAATTTGAGCCTGACCCCAGAGAAATTGGCTTCGCATTTCACAGGGCAGGCGTAGAAATTGGGCAGATAAGCGCAGACTTCGAAAAGTGACGTTTTGCAAAGGTCTCATGATGTTGCTAAGCGCCTAACTTATTGCAGGAAAATCCGTTCGGACTGTTCCGGAAGAGCTACATTTTCTTTTGAGCGTTTTTCAAAGCATATCCTTTTGAAAATTTCTTCATGTGCCAGAAAAGCATCCACAACATCAGGATCAAAATGGGTACCTTTCAAGTTGACAATAATTTCCCTGGCTTTTTTGTGTGAAAAAGCTTCTTTATAAAACCTCTCTGTTGTCAATGCGTCGTATACATCGGCCAGAGCAACAATCCTGGCTGACAGGGGTATCTCTTTACCTTTCAGGCCGTCAGGATATCCTGTACCATCCCATTTCTCATGATGGTAATAGGCTATCTCCTTTCCAAGAATAAGGAATGATCTTCCATTGATCTGGGACTCAATTTCGGCAAGTGCATCACCGCCTAATACGGAATGGCGTTTTATTATTTCGAACTCTTCATCGGATAGTTTACCAGGCTTTAGCAGTACAGCATCCTCTATACCGACTTTTCCTATATCGTGAAGAATCGATGACTGGTAGATATCGTCTATGTATTTCTCTGTAACATAGTCTTTATAGGCCGTTATTTTAGCCATCTCCACTGTAAGCATCTTTGCATACTCCCGTATTCTTTCAAGATGTTCACCTGTTCCTTTATCCCTGTATTCCGCCAGCTTTGCAAGGCCCAAAATAGTTGCAGTCCTTGCATTATGGAGCTCATTTTCCAGTTTCCTTCTTTCTCTCTCTGCATCCAAACGTTCTGTCATATCGCGGGCTACTCCCCTGAAACCTATGGGCCGGCCTTCTTGATCCTTCCTGAGGGAAACTGATAACTCAAGATTCCTTTTACTTCCACCTTTTTTGATGACTTGATACTCTGAAATATCTGCGCTCTTTCCTGAAGTATAAACGTTGTTAAATACCTGGTACATTTTTTTAGCACTTTCAGGAGTCGAAAATACCCGGTTATTCATGCCCATTAATTCTTCTTTTGGATAACCTGATATACTGCTTACTGAATCATTAAAAAATGTAAAATTCCCTTTAAGATCAACCTCAAAGTAGCCTTCTTCTATGCTCTCTAAAATATTTCGGTATTTTTTTTCACTTACCACCAAGGCTTGCTCGGCCTTCTTCCGTTTATTAATAGTGTACTGGACATGTGAGCCAAAAATTGCAAAAAGACACAATACTATAATCCGAGGCCAGATTGCATCAATATCAGGCGGGAATAATTGATATAAAATATCAACTTGCTCGGTTGTAAAAAGATTCAAAACAGACTCAATCGCCCAGTAGACTGCAGCGAGTATAATTCCGATTAGAAGCATAGAATCAGCTATGCTTACACGATCCTTAATCAATTTTTTCATTTTAAAAACCTTTGTCGAGTATAACAGTCAGAGACCTTGGCAAAATGTCCCCTTTCGAAGGTCTCAGTCAATAATGCTTGATTACTTAGTAAAAATGCCGTTTTGCAGCATAACTGAGCTTATTTTAAATGCATTAATATTAAATAGTTAAAATTCAAGTTCATAAACTCACCCCAAAACTGAAACTTGAAAAACTCTCTTGCCTCATAATTGTTATCGGTTATTTATTTTCTTTCTTTAGAAGCAATTTTTTTTTGATAAATATGGTTTTTTATGACTTGATCAATAATATAAAATATATTTAAAATTTATTATAGATAACGCACTGATATCATATTTATTTATTCGTGTAAAATATTAAATAGCTGCACTCAACGCTGCCTGGAGCAAAAGCTCATCCATAATTTCCCTATGGTACTGAGTACTGATGTTGTCAAACCAGATTGATTTGCCCTTCTTTATAGTTTTTACCCCCAATAATCTTGATGGAGTCGTGAAAAGTCCCATCTACTGCGTTGTAGCTGTTTTTCAGGCACTCGGCATACTACATGTATTGCCTCGTCCCTGAAAAACCACTACGCCTTGCATATAGAACTTTTTACTTAGCCATCGGCGTTACTTTTCACGATGCCAATAATCTTGATGTTTTCATAATAGATAAATCTAATCAGTATTGACCGGAAACAATTAAACTGATAAAATAAATGGTAAAAATAACTTTTTACAAAGGTCTCAACCATATAACAGGAGGAAGCCATTGGTTAAGAGAATAAAGCGCTACATTATCATCGGTATTTTACTTGCTGCTGGATATTTCTTTGCAGCCTATCATATAATAATTTATGACAAAAAAGAATTTGAAATATTAAAAAAATCATACCTAACATTTGAATATACCTTTTACAATGCCACTAATAAAAAGCCTGAAGTTATCATGAAAATCGATCTGCTTCGTGAAGCCGGCATCGGAGATCTCCTGGTTGATATAGGCATGCTAAGCCAGACACAGAAGGAAGCACTTGATGACAGGTTCTATTCAGAAGATTATTAGTCGAGACCTTTGCAAAACGTCCCCTTTCGAAGTCTGCGCTTACATGGCAGATTAGCGCTAAAGCTTCACTAAAGTGCCTGCGTTGGACTCAATTTTTGGCACTTTAATGAAGCTTCAGCGCTATCCTCAATCCGCCTAGGCGGACCTCCGGTTAAAAATTTCGTCCGCCTTGAACTATGCCAAAATTGAACATTTTTCAAAGATCTCTAGTCATTGTACAACATATCTGCAAAAACAACCAGCATGCCGCTCATTTTGGGAGTCATATCTTTAAACTGAATTCCCAAAGCAAGAGTTTTTTTCCCATTATTAAAAACTTTTTTGCTCCAGGTAATATTACCGGCAAAATTAAGCGTAAAAGCTTCACCAGGCAGCGATATCTCTATCCCGGCATTTTTAATGGTCTCGTCTATGGAATCGACATTCGTATTTTTTGGATCCAGCACTATACAAACCCCGCCAACCGATATATCCTTGGAATACCCGTCAATAATGAACGGGGGATAGTCTGCCTCCTTTGGTAGAACCCTCACCTTCATCTGTATGGGTAGTGACTGTCGACCGGCCTTTCGATCAGGCCGCAAAGATCCCTCTTTTGCGGCAACTGAATAGTCCTCAAACAGTTTAATTATAGCACGTGCAACATTGGGATAACTCTTGCAAACCCTTATCAGGCCAAGTTTTGATATTTTTCCTGACTCAACGGAAGTAACAGCCTCGGTATAGGATTGAGATAATTTTTCCTCTTCAAACGGAAATATATCTCCTAAAACATCACTCTCGGACAGGTAAACTACAGATTTACTGTGGACCTTTTCTTCCCTGTTCAGCGGCTTATAAGTAGTGTCTTTCAAGGTGCCGGACGCGATAAAGTAGAGGTTGTCTTCAGCATCCCCTATCTTTTTTATTATTTTGCCTTTAGAGAAACGGACCCTCTCCAAACGATTCGTGATTGCGACCATTTCAGCAAATGACAAACTTTTAAAAAAAGCCTGTAGAGGCATTTGATTGAAGGCGGCCCTGCGAAGGGTTGAAAAAAAAGGACGGATCTCATGAAGGGTGGGCCTTATAATGCGCCATTGAAGAACTTTAGAAAAAATAGCGGGGAACATCTTCCCCGAAGCTATTAAAAGACTTGCTGCCTTTCCATAAGATTTGGCAGCGGTTTTATACGATTTCTTTTTGAACAACAAGTCGGCAAAAGCATTATAAAGCGCCGGATCATTGGGAAAGAGCTTTAACATGTTTTCGAACTCAGAAACGGAATCGATTGTAATTGAACCGTCAATGATGTGTTTGGCAATACTTCTTTGCTTGTTAATCTGCTCGCTCAAAAATTACTCCCTGATTATATCCAGAATTTTCTCTGCGATATCATCATCAAGCAAATATGAAAGCATGACGATAAATTTTTTCGGCGCCTGCTTAAGTTTAAGTTCTTCCAGCCATGTATTTAAAGCCGATTTTCTGTTGAAACTGTCTAGGGTAAGAAGCGGCTTGAGTTTGTTTCTAATACGCAGGTCTTCCCCCAGCACTTTCATTAATGCTACAAAATCATCGTTATCAGCAAGCATACGCTTTTCTTTTTTAAAAGATTTCATGGCATTTTCTTTTCAAAAAAGCCCGGCGAGTCTATACTCCCGAAAAACATATAAATATTACTTCATTATTAAAAAAAAATCAACTACTAAGCTGCGTAACTCAGGATAAACGCATTTGGAAAAATAAAATCAGAATAAGTCAGTTTTTAAGCCCCGGACAAGTTGCAAAGGTAACACTATTTTAAAAATGCGTTTACCCTGCTGAATAACCGCTAAATGTACCAATTGGCACACATCGTCGGTTTTTCTGTGTCACACTATGGGTTTACTCAGTTCAAGGCAGGACTTCGCAATGTACATACGGTTTGATCTTAAGCAAGTGACCGTCTGTTGCCATGGTTATTGCGCCGTGGATATCGGTGCGGAATACTTTAAGACCTTTATCCGTGTATCTTTTTAGAACATCAGGATGGGGAAATTTGAATCTGTTTTTCCAGCCGGAAGATATAACGACATATTCAGGGTTAACTTTGTCTATAAACAAACCGGTATTTGAAGATTTGCTGCCGTGGTGAGGCGCGACCAGGACAGTGCTCGATAAATTTGTTCCTGCCACTGAAATAATTTCTTTTTCCGCTCTTTTCATAATATCACCCGGAAAAAGTAATGAATGGGTTCCGAAAGTTGCCTTTACCACCAGGGAATTATTATTTGTATTGCGCCATTTTTCTTTTTTTCTTTTATCAAGAAAATCCTTTTGAGGATAAAGAATTTCAAAATTTACACCATTTATGTTGCATGTACGGGGCATATCGTTGAATTCAGGCATATTGATTTTCTTTTTTTCAATGATATCAATTAATTTTCGATATCCGAAAGTATTTCTTTCTTCACTATTTGTCCATACGCTTTTTACATTAAAATTTTCTGCTATATAAATAAGCCCGTTTAAGTGATCACTGTTTGGATGGGATAAGATAAGAGTATCAACGGTTTTAATCTTTTTCCGCCATAAAAACGGAGCAATTACTCTTGCCCCCATATCAAAAACAGAGTTGTCATAAAAACCGCCCCCATCTGCAAGAACGCAAGGGCCTCCAGGCAATTCCAAAAGTGCCGAACTCCCCTGCCCGACATCTATAATCGTTACCCTTAAATCATCGTGCCGGAATCTTTGGTGCAGCCAATAAAAAACATCTCCCACCAGTATTAATGCAACGACTGCAATAAGAATTTGGGCTGCTTTTCTTGTTAAATCCCCCTTTTTCATTTCTGATGTTTCAGGGCCTGCTCTTATTAAATTTAAAACCGCCCAGGCAAGTATATAATAGCAGCATATCTCAAGGCGCGAAGGTGTTATGGTTTTTACAGCCGCAAAAGGCAATTGGGCAAAAAAATTAACTATGCTGATAGCCTTAGACAACATTGCCCCGCTGATTTGCATGAACCAGGATGCCGCCTCAGGGCTTATGGGGTATAAAAATACGGAAAATAAACCTGTTGGAACAACAACAAAGCCGATAACAGGGATAATTATAAAGTTAGCAAAAATACCAACAAGGGATGCCTGGTTGAAATAAAACATGACAAAAGGAAGTGTACCGAGAATGGCAAAAAGAGAAACCAGGAAAAATGTAAACAGCTTGTTAATTGCCCGGATGCCCAGGTTAATATTCTGCCTGTCTGCAACAAGCAACCGTCTATTGCGTACTTTTGATAAGCCATATATTATAGAGGTTGCGGCTGAAAAAGAAAGCTGAAACGAAATAGAGAAAAGGGAAGGCGGATGGACAATCAGGATAATCATGGCTGCCGTTGCCAGGGTGTTTATCAGGTCGTGTTCTTTTTCAAAAAGAAATGTCATAAGAAAAACAGCAACCATGATGACCGCTCTTTGTGTAGAAGGCGACATCCCTGAAAGAAGACCATATATAAATATGGGGAAAAAGGCTAATATGGCAGCCCCTTTGCGTGTCCGGGCATTCCACAGCAGCAGTTTAAAACGAGAAAGCGCCCATGAAAAAAATAAAAATGCAATTGTGGCTACAATGCCTATATGCAGCCCTGAAATGGCAAGGATGTGCCCCACACCGGCTCTGTTAAAGGCATCACGAAGATCAGGCGTTATCTGGTGTTTATCTCCTATGATAAGTGCTTTTAATACTCCCTGATGTTTTCCCTCCACTGACTTTGTAATAAAAGAAGAAATCTGATGTCGTGCATTATTTATTAGCCTCTGCATTCCCCTTTTTGAACTTCTGCTTAGTATTGCAACATCTTTTCCACGAGTGTATGCCGACCCGAAGACGCCTTTAAAAGCCATGTATCTTTTATAGTCAAACCCGCCGGGGTTTTTAAAATTTCTTATCGATCTGATCCTTGAAATAAGATATATCCTGTCACCAAAAGATATTTTAGGCCCTTCTCCCGCAACAGTTACACGGATTTTTCCTGTCACTGGAAATGTTTTATTCTCTTTATCAAGGCTTTCAGCACGTAAAATAAATTTCTGCCTGTCTTTATATTTTTTAACAGATTGATCAACTACACCGACAATTTTCAATTTATTGGAATCTGTAAAATGGATGATGTGATTGAAAGGAAATTTAGGAACAATCCATGGTTGTATTGAAAGGTAACCAAGAGCAAAAAAAAGGACAATAGGTGAAAGAGAATTGATTTTCCAGTATGACCTGGAAATTAAACTGCATAATATCAGCCCGGCAGAGATAAAAACAAGTAGGTACGCCCATACTATAAAACTTGGCACTGCGCATCCTGCTGCTATGCCGAATATCATAGATACTAAAAGCGGGATAACAGGGCGAAAATATATCTTGTGAGTCATCCCTTAACTCGTTTAATTGCAGCACCAAGCCTTGCAAATTTCTTTTCTATGGACTGGTACCCTCGATCTAAATGATAGATACGATTGATTTCAGTTGTCCCCCCGGCGACAAGGCCTGCCAGAACAAGCGAAGCACTCGCCCTTAGGTCAGTCGCCATGACCGGTGCACCGGATAATCTCCTGACCCCTTGTATCATTGCAGTATTGCCGGATACCTTTATATTTGCTCCCATGCGCTTAAGTTCGCTCACATGGATAAAACGGTTTTCAAAGACAGTTTCAGAAATAATACTAAGACCTCTTGCAACAGACATAAGTACCATGAATTGCGCCTGCATATCTGTTGGAAAACCGGGATACGGAAGGGTTTTAACATCCACGCTTTTAATCTCATCGCTTCCCAAAACTCGCATTGCACTTTCGTCTATAGTTATGTCGGCGCCGGTAAGGCTTAATTTATGAATAACTGCTTCAAGATGATCAGGTTCACAGCCTGTAAGTGTTATATCGCCGCATGTGGCAGCCGAGGCAATCATGAATGTTCCTGCTTCTATGCGATCCGGTATAATCGAAACAGATACGGGCTTAAGTGAGGAAACCCCCTTTATTGTGATTTTAGATGTACCCGCTCCTTTGATATCGGCTCCCATTTTGTTCAAAACATCAGATAACGCCACGATTTCCGGTTCACGTGCTGCATTCCGAATTACTGTTTCACCTTGAGCCAGGACGGCCGCCATCATAATATTTTCGGTTCCGGTTACCGTCGTTATGTCAAAATAGATTGTATTCCCCTTTAAGCAATCGGCCTTGGCTTCAATATAGCCATGCTCCATATCAATCGAAGCACCAAGCCTGGATAACCCCTTGAGGTGAAGGTTAATCGGCCTTGCTCCAATTGCACACCCCCCGGGCAAAGATACCCTGGCCTTTTTAAGGCGAGCAACCAGAGGGCCGAGGACTAAGATGGAAGCCCGCATTTTTCTGACAAGATCGTACGGTGCTTCATAGTTGTTGAGACCGCTTGCATTTATTCGAACAGTATCTTTTTCTCTTTCTATCTTTGCTCCAAGTTTTGAAAGTAGCATTATTGTACTCTCTATATCCTTCAAGTCCGGAACATTGGTATATGTATTCCATCCATCAGCAAGGAGTGAGGATACGAGTATCGGAAGGGCTGCATTTTTAGCGCCGCTTATCTTACCCTCCCCCTTAAGAGGGTGTCCGCCTTCAATTATAATTTTGTCCATTTTGGCCTCTGCACAAACAAAAAAGCGCTCCTCCGGGATTAATTGATGGAGTAAGCGCTTTTGACTTTTACAATTTTTAAACTCTAGTGGTTATGGCCGCCCTTTCCCTTATAGGTATCCCAGGCCGCCTTAATAATACAGTAGGTCATGCCAAGACCCATTATATTCAGAGCATACCAAAGTCCTCCGTGGAATACTATATGGTCCATATCCCAAACCCATTCAAAGCTAAATGGAAACATTTTTCATCCTCCAAAAATTTTTTATGCTTCTGCCGGCTGCATTTCCGGTTCCGGGGCATTAGAAGCTTCTTGAGTCTCTACAGGTTCTTCCTGCTCCTGTTTATCTTCCTCGGCATATGTCGGCGGTTCAATCGGATTCAATTCCGCTTCCTGTGGGAAGATCGGCAAATAACGGTAAGATATCATTATTAAAATAATGCCGTATGCCACAGGCAGAATCGTTGTTGCTATTTCCTGCCAGCTTGGAAAATACATGTGCCAGCTAATAAACGGCATGACCGGTACGGCAAGTATCTGAAGCACCATTACCCAACGGTTCAGGCAAACGCCTATTACTGCCAGAATCACGGCTGCCCAGAGTGCAAAAGAAGTTTTACGTCCCTTATCGGTAATAAGGATAAGAGCCGGCAGCACACCACAGATACCGACTTCCAGGATAAGTATCCAGATACCGTACAACGGATTGTTTGAATAAAAATCCATCAGGGTAAAGCCCTTTGAAGGTGCGGTAACAGTTGCCCAGTACCAGGTATCTGCAATCTTTGCTACGCTGTAGGTAAGGAGCATCCACCCGGAAATCTTGGCCAAAAGCTCTATAACATTATCCTTAACAAGCTTCTTTCTCGCAATTGCTTCGGTAATTTTTGTAATTAGTATGGTAAAACAGGGACCGCAAGCTGCTGCCGACCATGTAAAAAGGAAAAACGTCCAGGGCCAGATTAAAACCCCTTCTCGAAAGCCGAAAGGACGTCCGAAAAGCACACCGGCAACGCCACCAAGAGAGCCTTGGTGGAAAAAGGAAAGAAATGCGCCTGTTGCTGCAAATACAGCCATAATTTCGTGCATGTTGTGGCTCAGGTTGTGAAAGAAAGGCACCTTGTCGATCTGGCGATTTTCAAGAATAAGGGGGAGATACTCAATACACAGAACTCCAAAGTAACATGAAAGACAAAACGCTACCTCTGTCAGCATGGAATGGACATTGGCATGCCAGAAAATAAACCATCCCCTCAAAGGCTGCCCTATGTCGATAGCAAGGATTAAAAGTGCCGAACTGTAACAGATAAACCCGATAAGTACGGCAAAATTGATGATATTTTTTAGTTCATCCTTTCCGACAATATATCTTAAAAATCCGGTAAAAAAAGCGCCGCCGCCCACTGCAATTACTGCTAGGTCCGCCCAGATCCATATTGCGAACCCGTAAGCAGTGTTCATATTTGTCTGGTTTAGGCCCTTTATCCAGCAAAGCAGCATGGCAAAAACGCCCCACAAAAGAACAGCACCGACAATAACGATCCCCAAAATAAATTGCCATGTAGGACAGCGTTTAACTCCCCTGGGTATTAATGCAGAATCCATAAAATCTGTGCTCCTAAATATATTCGGTTTTAATTATTAGACTGCTGGTTTTCTATTTACTTTCGTTTTTAAGATAATTATCATCCATACTCCGCACCCATTCCCGGCTTGTCAGATAATAAACCTTTGGGTTCGTTCCCAATCTCTCAAGAAGTCTGAATGCCTTGGGGTTTTTAGGTTTTCCGCCTTGCTTGTGGTCAGGTTTTACCATCCTATAAACAGTATGCTTTGGATTATTCAGATCACCGAATGTAATTGCCCCTGCAGGGCAGGCCTGTGTACATGCAGTTTGATATTCATCCTCTTCAAGCTCCCGCCTTCCTTCCATATGCGCCTTGTCCATGGTAAGCTGATATCTATGGAAACAGAAACTGCATTTTTCAACAACGCCACGCATTCGGACGGAAACATTCGGGCTTAGAGACTTTTCCATTCCATCGGGCCAGACAGGATCCCACCAGTTAAAAAGACGTACATGATACGGGCAGGCAGCCATACAGTATCTGCATCCAAAGCACCGGGTATATATCTGGCTGACAATCCCGGTCTCTTCGCTGTAATCTGTTGCTGTTGCCGGGCAGACAGAAACGCAAGGAGAGTGACCGTGATGACCTTCACAGTGCATACATGGCCTCGGAAGATAACATATATCCGTATCAGGAAAAGGTTTCCCGTTTGTCAACTTGTAAACACGCATCCATGCGATGCTAAGAAGCTTGTCTGATTCATCCTCCCTGAACGGCACATTATTCTCAGCCATGCATGCCACCATGCAGGAGCCACATCCCGTGCATTTATCAAGATCTATGACCATTCCGTACTTTTTAGCTTTTTCTTGTTTCATCGAAACCTCTTTGAATTGACGATTTTCAGGCTTTGGCAAGCTTCGCACTGATTCCCCAGGCTGTATCATGACCGGAGGCGGTATCTTCTACCGGACCGATTAGTTCGTTAAAATTAATACCCTTGCCGGCTAAAAATTTGTCATATGCTGTATGGCCCAACCCCCTGGGCATAGCAATTATACCCGGCATTATTCCGTCAAAAAGATGCACTTTGACTTTTGCACTCCCTTTAGGAGTAGTCAAATTTGCGTATCTTCCCTCGGCCAAACCGAGCTTTTTTGCAGTTGCCGGATTAATCTCTATAAGAACATCTTTACCCTTAAGAACTGTATCTTCAACAGTTTTTATAGCAAAAGGCGGATCACCGATGAAACCGCTTGCAAGCCTCATGGAATCATAAGGTATAAGTACAAGAGGATAGGAGGCTTCATCCCCTTCAGGTTTTACCGGTGAAAAGCGTGAAAGGGAGTTTATTTCATCATTGGTGAATTCGAATTTCGTTGAAGCGGTTTCAAATCCCTGAGCCCAGGCCGGAGGTGCGAAGTTTGAATCTGTCCAGTATCCCTCTTGGACCAAGGTGTCCCACTTATCACCTAATGTTGTTTGAAGGCAGTCTTCATAGGTTTCCCACGGAAAAGCATTGGCTATAAAATCTCCCATAGATTTTGCCAGTTGAATAATTACATCTCCGACATGCTTTGTGTTAAACTGTGGATCTACCACCGGTTTGGAAAGTCCGATTATCGGCTTTTGAAATCCTGCCACTGGCGGCACATCTTCGTAACGTTCCAGAAAAACGTGATTCGGAAGGATAAAATCGGCTATTTCAGCAGTTTCATCTATGTAAGGTGAAAAACTTACAACAAGCGGTATCCTTTCAAATGCCTTTTTCACCGACGCCGTGTCTGGCAAAGTGTAACAGGGATTTGATCCTGTAACAAAAAGAGCCTGAACAGGGGATACTTCTGCAGAATTGATGATTTCAGGTAATCGGTTAAGCAGATATTTCGCATGCGGGTATTCCCCGCTCCCTGCACCATCGATGCGTCCTTCCTGCATACCCCTTGAGGCTGCGGAGTCCATTTCCAGTTCAGGCCAGTTTATATAATCCGGTTCGGCGAGCCCCCAGATGCCTCCCTCTTTGTTTATATTCCCCACAAGCGCATTTAAAGCATTAACAGCCATAAACTCTTTTAGACTTCCCGGAGTCCATCCCTGTCCTCTACCGCAAATTGCCAGTGGTTTTGAAGCACGGGCAAAATCCCTGGCTAAAGATACTATAACAGATTTGTCTATGCCGGTAATCTTTGCAACAATTTCAGGGCTGTATCCGTCCATAACATGCCGCTTCCATCGATTAAACCCGGTTGAATAATTATTCACAAAGCTGCTGTTGTAAAGGGACTCTTTTATTATGATATGGGCAAGCCCAAGGGCCAGAGCGCCTTCCGTCCCCGGATTTATAGCAATCCATTTATCTGATTTAGCTGCCGTGTTTGACAGACGCGGTTCAACCTGAATTACCTTCCCGCCATTATCTCTCCAGTTGCTATTAGCCTTGAACATGCGCACAGGTGATCCCCACCCGTCGATTACACCACTTGAAAAGCTTAAGATAAAATCAGAATTTTCAACATCGAATCCGGGCATACCCTGCACGCCATGCATAAGGTGCAGCGTAAGTTCATAGGAATCCTGAATAGATGGTGTACGTATAAAATTGGGTGAACCATATACTGTCAGGAACCTGTTGAAAAGTTCAGGCACTGTCCCGCGATCCGACCCTGCAATACAGGCAACTTTATAAGACTCGCCTTTAGACCTTAATTCAACGAGTTTTTTCGAAATCTCGGATATGGCTTCATCCCAGGAAATTTTTTTGAATCTTCCGTTAACCTTTTTTAAAGGCTCCCTGACGCGCATCTGTCCGTAAAGGAGTTGTGCGCCCGAAAGGCCGAGAATGCATATCCCGCCATCGTTTACAGGATGTCCCTTCATCCCTTCAATCTTTACAACACGGTTGTCAATTTTACGAACCGTAATGCCGCAACCACCAGGGCACAGGGTACAAACGGAATTTACATAACTTACTTCACCATCCGTCGGAACAGGCACCCACGGCCAGGTCTGTGTCCATATTGACAAATCGTCCGTCAGTTTCCAGGGTAATGGTGAAAGGGCTGTCCCTGCAGCTCCGCCAATTACAAATGACAAGAAACTTCTTCTGTCTATTTTCATAGATTTTCCCCTAAACTTCTGTCAATCGGCTTATAAATTAACTATTATTTGTGGCATACAAAGCATGCATCTTTTTTAGTCTGAACGCTTGATTCCATGCCCTTCTCTTTTGCATGGCACTCGGCGCAGTCGTCCATTTTCATCCGGTCCCATGAATTCTTTTTATATCCGGACATGTTCTTTCCCCATATATCACGGCTGTAACCGGTAATTCGATTCTCCTCATAAATCTTAAGGTTCGTCGATTCACCAATATGGCCATGGCATTGTGTGCAGTCTATCTGGGCAGTTTTAACATGCACAACGTGGGAAAAAAATACGCAGTCGGGCTGCCTTGAATAAACAAGCCAAGGAACCTCTTTTTGTTTTTGAACATATTCTTGCACAAACACAGCTTCATTTTCGGTTTCGCCCTGAACCTCTTCGTGGCAATCAATACATTGTGCAAGTTTTGGAACACCGGAGTAACTACCGTCTTCACGGAAAAAATGGCAGCTTTCGCAACCATCATCGACAAGGTCCATATGAATGGCGTGATTAAAATCTATAGGCTGCTTTTTCTGGGAATAGAGAAGTTTCGGATAAATTATCCAACCTAAAATAAGGCTTGCGATAAGCCCGATGAAAAAAAACAGGATTATGAATCCACCGGAACCATCTACCTGATTACCTTCTTTTTGAGTCGGTGTTTCAACAACCCTGTCCGCAACATCTTCAGAAACCTCTTTGGCCTGATCATCTAATGTGCTCATGGAAACTCCATCATGCTTTGGTTGAAGATTTTGAAAATATTTTAAGGGTGTGTACCTTGACATATTTTTTTTGTCAAGGAAAAATCATTGTCCCATTGCACCGTAGCTGTGCAAACCAGGCAGCAAATTTACACCAAAGTATGTAAAAAGAACCGCTGCAAAACCGATGATGGAAAGGTAGGCAATCCTTTTACCGTGCCAGCCTCGCATCATCTTGGCGTGCAGCAGCGTGGCATAGACAAACCATGTGATTAAAGACCACGTCTCTTTTGGATCCCAGCCCCAGTAACGTCCCCACGCCGAATTGGCCCATACCGCCCCTGTAATTATTCCAACGGACAGGAAAAGAAAACCGAACATCACCATCTGATGTGTCAGCTCTTCGAGCATATTCGCTGAGGGAAACCGGTCAAGCAATTGGCTTTTGCCTTCCTTATCCTTTTTTTTAAGAAGGTACATCCAGCTTATGCCGAAAGCTATGGCAAAAGCAGCGTAACCTATAAAACAGGTAATAACGTGAGCTATAAGCCAGTTGCTTTTCAATGCAGGAATAAGAGGCTGGATGCGATCAGAGATATTAGGTGAAAGGGAGGCATATGCTATTGCAAAAAAGGCAAGGGGTGCTACGAATGCTCCGATAGTGCGATTTTTATATTTTTTTTCAACAAATAGATAAATTACAACAATTGTCCACGAAAAAAAGACTAAAGACTCATATAGATTGGAAAGAGGGGCATGACCTATGCCCAGTTGGTAAGATTCTATCCATCTTAAGATAATACCGGCAGTATTTCCTGCCAATCCAAAAACAGTCGTCCAAAGAGCCAGTTTGCCGGGAGCTTGTTTTTTAAAAACCCACGACAGGATATATAAAAACGCCGATAGGCCGTAAACAAATGTTGTAACTGATAATATGTTGGAACTATTCATAATTTATCCTTTTTCCTCCTGCAAATGTCGCTTCAAACAGCAATCTGATTTCTCTTAAATATCTTTAGTTGTATTAATTTAGCCTTTTCAAAAACTTAGATTATCTGAATGCGGCTTTTTACGAATCCATCATTATTTCAATTTGGCAAGTTTTTCCGATATTATCCCTACCTTCCTTTGCATCCCCATTTTATTTTTGCTTGATCTTCCTGCAACCATGACCAGACTTTTATCTCCACTCTTGCTTACTTCAACGCAAAGCCGCTGATGTGACATGAAAAAAGTTATGAAACATCCGACAATTATTAAAATAAATCCGGAATAGACAACCCACACGCCGGGATCTTTTGTCACCTGAAGACCGGTATAATATATGTGATTGTGGCTTGCCACGGCAATAACCACATCACCCCTTCTCATCTTGTCAAAACTGGGAAAGCGCAGAGGAAGCAATATATTAGTATTATTTCCGGTTTTTGACTCCAGAACACCAATAAAAGCCTCTCCAATATTATGGCCTTTAAAACCTGCAGAACTTCTGTAATCTTTTATTGTAAAAGTTCCCAGATCTTCCGGTATATCAACCGGCCTGTTAACGGCAGCCTTTTCCTTGTATTCCATCCCGGTTTCCCTGCTTGTAAAGCTCAATGTTACTTCCTCGGGTGGAAGTGTGCCATAACTTGACTGGAATATGTTAATCCCTTTATAACGGAGAGGGTCATTTACAATTATATCTTTTTTAATAACCGGCTTTGTATTTTCAATAATGGTTAAACTTGAACGGTATTCCTTAGGTGCACCTGTATCATAAAAACTGATATCAAAATCTTCACACTTTATCTCAAAATTGAGAATATGCTCTTTAGCGGTGTTTCTTAACCTGATACTCTTTGTTGACTCACCTTCGGGAATGTTGACAAATCCTTCAAAACCGAAGATAGAACCGATCAAACCGCCAAGTAACATGAAGATAATACTCAAGTGTACGACATAAACACCAAGGCGGGTCCAGCGCCATTTTTCGGCAAAAAGACAAAACCCATTTTCTCTCTCCTCGACCCTTGTGTATCCAAAGCCTTTGGAAATAAGCGGTTTATAGATCCGTTCCAATTGATCAGGCGTTCTATTGTCGGAAAACTCCTTTTTACTTTTCATACGCCTGAACCTTTCAACATTAAACGGCGGAACTTTGATGAATATAATCTTTAATGTTGCAGAAAAGCGATCAATTGAACAGACAACCACATTAATGGTCAGCAGAAGAAGCAGAATCTGAAACCACCAGGAATGGTACATGTCAAAAATATCAAATATTGAGTCAAAAAAAGATAAGAATTTGTACCAGAACTCTCCATACTTGTGAAAGTATTCGGATGAAGTGCCGCTTTGCGGAATGATCGTTCCTATAATCGAAGTGGCTGCAAGTGAAAGCAGAAGAATAACGGTTAACCTGACGGAAGTGAAAAATTTCCAGATCCTGTTTAAAGCAGAGGTCTCCTTTTTTATCATTATTTATCCTTTGATAAATTCGTAAAATTTCGTTTCGCTCATATCAAAACATTTATCATGAAGCAACAGGATAAAAATCAGCCTGATGCTTACTTGAGATTTCTGTCCTCAGGTCTTACAAAAACCGTTGCCGCCTTGCTGTTATCAAGATATTTTTTTGCAAGGGTTGAAATTCCATCTGTTCTGATTGAGGAATAGTCTTTCAAAATTGTCCTGCTCCACTGCAGTTGCTGGGGATGTACTGTGGATTCAGAAAGCACGGTATTTAGCCAGTAGCCGTTTTTTCTTAGCATTTCTTTGATACTGGTAATGGTAGGTTTAAGGGCGCGCTTTAACTCGTCCTCGGTTACGCCGTTTTCTGAAATATCTGTTGCTATTTTCTTTACTTCCGACTCAACCATACCGGTCTGCCCTGGATCTACCTGCACCATTGCCTGAAACACCCCATAGCCGGGATAGGCCCGGCTGGGTCTGTTATACGCAAAAGCAGAATAGGCAGCACCCAGCTTTTCCCGTATATTCTCCCGGAGCCTATCTGAGAATATTTCCGCCAGGATCGATAAACGTCGTGTTCTGTTGATGTCCCACAAATCTTCGGTAGGATAAGCTACAACTACAATCCCTTTTTTAATCTTTGTCGGAACGTCCATCTTTAAAGATTGAGCCACCGGAAATTCGGGCAAATCGGATCTTTTTACAGGCGCGACTCCCTGCCTGGTCGGAAGACTTCCAAGATATCTGGATGCAATTTCTATCACGGAATCAACGTCAAAATCTCCCACCACAGACACCTCCAGTCTGCTGCGTCTTAACGGTCCATCGATCCATGATCGGATATCATCAAGAGTCAATTCTCTTAGCTTATCATAAGCAGGAAGCCCGAAGCGGCTGTCTCCCCCGGCCAGAAAGCGGCTGCCGCGTAAGATCATAGCGCCGTCTATGGAGCGGGAAAGTGCCTTGTATTCCTGTTTGAACCGTTCCATTGAAAGAGTAAAAGCATCTTCCCGATATCCGGGATCTACAAGGTGGGCATAAAGGAGCTGGAAAAGTAAAGGAACCTCTTTTGTCACTGATCTGCCGCTAAAGAAAAAACTCTGCTGTCCAATATCAAAAAAAACATTTGTATTTTTACCTGCCAGGGCACGTTCAATATCATCTTTTTCAAGTGAGCCGAGTCCGCTTTCATTTATCACCGCTTCACCTAATGCGGCAAGCCCAGCCTTTTCAGAAGGCTCGGCCGATCTGCCGGAACCGAAAACAAGCTTAACCCTCACATCATCCGCCTTAAAATCGGTTTTTTTGATGTTAAGGTGCACGCCATTTTCAAATTCTACCTGTACAATTCCGAGGTCAGACACCATGGTCCTGGCAATTATTTGTCCTTTTTCTTTTGGTTCCGGCAGATATGGAAATACGACCGATTTTTTCTCAACAGGTCTTGATACCTTCACATTACTGCTTTTGTTAAATGCAGCGAGCATTATATCTTCGGGATTTTCTTTGCCGGAAGAAATGTTTGCATTGCCGGTGACAAGGACAAGCCTGTGTCCGGGCTCCCAGGTCTTTTTAAATGAATTGTGCACTTCATTTAATGTCAGAGAATTGATGACCGGAGCAAAAAGCTCTCGTTCCTGTTTGGGCGACATCAGCACCCTGTTGCTATTTATGCTTCTAATAATTCTTCGTGCAAGAAAACGGCTGTTTCTGGTTGATGCCCTGTTTACCGCATTATCGAGATCCGACAGGAAGTCTTTTTTTACCCTTTCCAGTTCTGATTTTGTAAACCCGTATTTTATGGCCTGTCTTAATATCTGTTCTATAATTGACAGAGTTTTCTCCCAGTTTTCAGGACTGCAATCAGCGGTAATATCGGCATATTCTATCTGCCGCATGTAAACTCCGGAGCTGATAGCCGCCGAGGTAAATGGTGTATCCGGTTTGCCGACCAGTGAATCTACTCGATCCTGGACAATTCTGTCTGCAATGCCTTTTATGAGAAATTTTTTCTGCAACTCAAAGGAATCAGGCTTTTGCATAACCTTTTTTACAACTTCGATGCTAAATGTGGTATTTCCCGCTTCCTTTTCAAAGTGGTAGAATGTCTTGATCCCCTTGTGATCTATCCGACCTATATCGGCATCCGGTTTTCGGGAGGCCATGGCAGATATTAAAGAAAATTTTTCTTTTATGAGTGACGCAGCCAGGCCCGAATCAAAATCTCCCACCATGACAAGTATCATTTTCTTCGGCCTGTACCACGTATCGTAAAATTTTTTCAAAACGCTGCGATCTACATTTTTAATAACCTCTTCCTTGCCGATGGGAAGTCTTTTGGATATTCTTGTGTCCGGAAGCTCAAATTCTAAAGTTGAGATAAATGTACGATATGATGCACTGTCACGGGTCCTTTTTTCCGCCAGAACAATTTTTCTTTCCTTGTCGATCTCTGATTGTAAAAGAAGTGCACCTACTGCATAGTCCTCTATAATGATAAGACCTTTCTCAAGACTTTCTTTGTCTCCTTCCGGCAAAAGAACATCATAAACCGTTTCAAAAAATCCAGTGTGAGCATTTGCGTCAGGTCCAAACTGCATCCCGATACTCTGGAAGTATTTTACAAGTTCTCCTGGTTTAAAATGCGTAGATCCGTTAAAGAGCATGTGCTCAAGAAAGTGCGCGAGACCCTGCTCGCTTTCTGATTCGTTCACTGAACCTGCCTGGATGTTCAGGTGCATACTCACCCTGTTCTTAGGCTCGTGATTTTCAAGTAATACATATCTGAAACCATTGGGCAGTTTTCCAAAAACCAGTGCCGGATCAGGAAGAAGATCGCTTTTTTCATGGGGCCAACAAGAATATTCATTTATCACACCGGCAGTAGCATCCGCAGGTCCGGGATACGCGTGGATGTATTCTGAAGGTATGTTTTTGCTTCGGCCATCTTTATTAAAATCTATGGATGGAAATGAAAAAAAGATAAATAAAATAACAGCACATGCTGAAAATTTTAAAGCAAATCTTTTTAAAGTTTTATTGGACATGTAAATACTCCATAAGGACAAGGATAAAACAGATTGTGAAAAGTGACATTCCTTGAAGGTTTCAGCTTAAAAGTGGAATTATTTCTCCAGCGAATATTTGACTTTTTGCTAAATTGCCAATCTTTAGAGTAAAAGGATTTGTTTTTTCAAGCGAAAAAAATAAAAAGTCTTCAGCTTGCGGAATTTGACACATTCGGCGGACTGAAGACCTTATTTTAATTGCCTGCGTGTTAGGTGTAGTATACACCACTAAAACGGAAAGATACTTTAAAAATAAGAGAGATTATTTTTTCATATAAACGCCGCGGGATATTGCTTTGATTTTGCCTTTGTTTGAAAGCTTGTAAAGTGCATTGCTAAGTTGCCTGGTATCAAGTTTTGTTTTTTCCTTAAGTTTAGCGATAGCAACCCCTTTTTTACTCCTTTTGATGATATCAAAGACACTGTCAAGAACTGTCACGCCTTTTGCAGCCGCCGGCTTTTTAACTCCTGCTTTTTTGCGTACAGCAGGTTTTTTCTTTGTAGCCGGTTTTTTCTTTGCAACGGTTTTTTTCTTTGCAGCCGGTTTTTTCTTTGCGACCGCTTCTGCAGCCTGTAACTTGTCCACATGCCTGGAAATTTTCTCCAGCTGTTTTGAAAGGTTTACAAGAGACTTTGACGCTGTTACCAGTTGTTTTTTTAACTGCTGCTTTGAAAGTGTTACCAGTTTTTTTTGTACTGTTTTTAGCTGATTTTTTACTTTTTCCATTTTTTATTTTCCTCCTGAGTTTATTTGTAAATATTTATAAGAATCGGCTCTTCTCTCAAGAAGTATATAATACTCTTTTAATTGTCAACAATTTATGCGATAAAGCAATAGAATTATTGACAAGGTGATGATTTCTGTGAAAGATATTTTTCTCATAAATAAAAACCCATATACCATATCGAGTTATAAAATGCCGGAGCAATTACATCTTCCAGACTATAAGGAACACTTTAATATCAAATACGAAGAAGAGCTTAATCCTTCCCAGATAGAAGCTGTAACTTCTCTTGACGGCCCAATGCTCGTTATCGCCGGTGCCGGTAGTGGAAAAACCCGAACACTTACCTATCGGGTTGCACGTCTTGTTGAAAAGGGAATTTCACCTGCCGCAATTCTACTTTTAACATTCACACGCAAGGCTTCCATGGAAATGCTTACCCGGGCGACGAAACTTCTAGACAACAGGTGCGAAAGGGTCTCCGGAGGCACTTTTCACTCTTTTTCCAATTCCATGCTGCGAAGGTATGCCTCATATATTGGATTTGATAATAAATATACAATACTCGACCGTGTAGATGCAGAGAGTTTGATCGGTATGATAAGGAAAGAATTGGCTCTCGGATCGAAAAAGCGCGCATTCCCAAGAAAACAAACCCTGGGAAATATTTTCAGCAGATCCGTTAACAAAGCTCTGTCGGTTGAAGATGTTGTCTATGATGATTATCCCCATTTTACACACATCATAGAAGATATTCTTATACTCTTTGATATGTATAAAAACCGTAAGGCAGAGCATAACTTTTTCGACTATGACGATCTTTTAGTCTATTTTCATCTTCTTTTGAAAAATCATCCGGATATTCGTGATAGAATATCTTCATCATACAAATATATTATGGTTGATGAATACCAGGATACAAACCATATACAGGCAGGAATCTTATACCTTCTCACCAGCGCCAATAAAAACGTTATGGTTGTTGGAGACGACTCTCAGAGTATCTATGCTTTCAGGGGGGCAAATTTCAAAAACATAATTGATTTCCCAAAAATGTTTCCAGAGACTAGGATAATCACCCTGGAAGAAAATTATCGCAGTGGACAGCCCATATTAGACCTGACCAACGTTATTATCGACAGGGCAGCAGAAAAATATTCAAAGAAACTTTTTACCAGAAAACCCGGAGGATCGACGCCTGTTATTATTGGTACACGTAGTGAAAACAGCCAGTCAAGATTTGTTGTTGAAAAAATTCTACAGTTGAATAAAAGCGGAATTTCTTTAAGCCGGATAGCAGTTTTATTCAGGGCCGGTTTTCACTCGTTCGATCTTGAAATAGAACTTGCCCGGGAGCAGATCCCTTTTATTAAGGTGGGAGGGTTCAAATTTATTGAATCCGCACATATTAAGGATGTTTTAGCCCACCTGAGGGTTATTTACAACCCTTATGACAGAATAAGCTGGTACAGGATTCTCCTTCTCTTAAACAAAATAGGCCCCAAAACCGCCCAGGACATATATGAAGCAATAAGCTCAGAAAAGTCAGGTTACAGCGGCATCTTTACCATTAAACATAAGGCGGGACGGTCACAGGGCATAGACCGGCTTAAGGAATTTTTTTCAACTATCGATTTGAGACCCATGTCGGTGGCTGAAATGGGTGAAACTGTTTTGAACTACTATGCTCCTATCTTAAAGGACAAATACGACGATCATCCTAAACGCGCAAGGGATCTCGAACATCTTTTAACTATTATGCAAAGATATGATAATCTCGAACAGTTTTTAACCGATATGGCCCTTGAACCCCCTAATACCAGTATAGATGATACATTTTCTGCAGATTCTCCGGACGACGACCGCCTGGTTCTTTCAACTGTCCATTCTGCAAAGGGTCTCGAATGGCACACGGTCTTTATTATCTGGGCGCTTGATGGCCGGTTCCCTTCAATACATGCCTTAAACAGCGAGGAAGAACTTGAAGAAGAACTAAGACTTATGTATGTTGCGGCAACCAGGGCAAAAGAGAATCTTGTTTTTGCCTATCCTAATCAAATTTACGACAGGAGCTCCGGTATGACATTGAGCCGTCCATCCCGTTTCCTTGATATGATACCGGGCAATATACTTGAAAAGTATTATGTTGATTAACCATTTATGCCATGATATGCACGCAATCCGAATCAGCTGATGAGCTGGTAAGATAGGGATCGTAACCCGTAACCCGTAACCCGGAACCCGCAACTCGCAACCTGTAACTATGTCACCAGAATATTATATTCTAATTATCGGTTACATTTTTGGGTTTTACATGGCCTGGAACATCGGCGCAAACGACGTTGCCAACTCCATGGCGTCTGCTGTCGGAGCAAAGGCGATTACAATTCGCCAGGCCGTATTCATCGCCGGTATCTTGAATGTACTTGGCGCTACATTTATCGGCTCCCACGTTACGAATACAATACGCAAAGGAATCGTTTCGACTGAAATCCTGGCAGATCCCCACCTTGCCCTTATCGGCGCCCTTTCCGCTCTTCTTGCCTCCGCCCTGTGGGTAAGTTTTGCAACCTGGAAATCATTGCCTGTTTCCACAACCCATTCTATTGTTGGCGCCATGATAGGATTCGGAATCATGGCAGGCGGATTTTCCGTGATTAACTGGGGAAAATTGGCTGCTGTTGTTATGAGCTGGGTTATTTCTCCAGTCTTTAGTCTTATCATTGCTTTTTTCATGTTTAAACTAATAGTAAATGTAATAATATCAAAAAAGGACTCTTTTAACCGGGCATTAAAATTTTCCCCCTTTTTTATTGGCATTACACTTTTTGTTGTAATTTTATCATTTCTGTTCAAAACTCCTCTAGGCAAAAAATTATCTCTTGGCACTCCGATGTCACTGTTTATTGCGTTCTGTCTTGCCGTCATTTTAAGCATCGCCGGGATGAAGGCTTTGAAACGTTTTATTAGACCTGAAAAGTCAAACAGCGCAGAGGAGGTGTTCCGTTTTGTCCAGGTCGGAACATCGTGTTATGTAGCACTGGCCCAAGGTGCAAATGATGTGGCCAACGCAATCGGTCCTCTAGCTGTAATCTACTTTCTTGTTAAAACAGGGGGGGTAGGAGCCCAAGTGCCTGTACCTACATTTTTACTTTTGTTTGGTGGTGTGGGAATTCTATGCGGAATCTGGATGGCAGGCTACCGGGTTATGGATACTCTCGGCAAAAAAATTACTACTCTAACCAACACACGCGGATTTTCCGTTGAATTTGCGGCAGCAACAACCGTACTTATTGCTTCAAAAATGGGTCTCCCTGTTTCCACCACACATGCTGCTGTGGGTGGCGTCATGGGGGTAGGTATTGCACGGGGACTCGAAGCAGTCAACTTTTCTATTGTTTTTAAAATCATGGTTTACTGGGTTTTAACCGTACCGGCGGCTGCCGTTACCAGTATGGCCATTTTTAAAATACTTCAAATAATTATATAAAGGAGATAGCTATGCGACTGCCTTTTTTATCAATGTTTATGACTTCACCTTTTGACGGGCTACAGGAGCATGCGGAAAAGGTGAAAGAATGTGCATGGGCGTTTCAACAGGCCATGGAATGTCATGTTTCACACAGATGCAAAACCTTTGAAGAATTCAGGCAGGAAGTCGATAACCTGGAAAGCCAGGCTGATGCCATCAAGAGACGCATCCGGGGGCATCTGCCCAAGGGAACAATGATGCCTATGGATAAATTCCAGCTTTTCAGATATTTAAGAGAACAAGACCATGTCCTTGATGCCATGGAGGACGTGCTTGACTGGCTTTCTTACAGACCGGAACCCGGAATTCCCAAAGAACTCGAAAAGGACTTTTTTCTTCTAGTTGATGCAATTGTCTATCCGGTAGAAGAAATGACAAGGATGGTGACCGAAGCAAGGAACTACTTTAAAAATTTCTCTGAAAATCAACGAAGCCTTGTCAAAGATATTATCCGGGAACTGCGCAGTTATGAACATGAAGCAGACAAGTTGGAAGACAAGATAAAACAAAAAGTCTTTAACATGAATATAGATCCGGTAACCGTATTCCATACCATCAGACTGGCGGAATTCATCGGCTCTATTGCTGATCATGCTGAAAATGCCGGTGATATGATGAGAGCAATGCTGGCAAGGTAGTGTGGCCCAATTATCAGGATTCGGAAAAGTATTCTGCTTCGTATATTTTTACCACAGTCTCCTTATTCTTCCAGCACTCTTTTTCCATACCTCCTTTCCGGCAAAGGTGTTCCAGGAAGTCTTCCTTGTCAGGAAGCTGCTCCCAGACCTGGGGGAGAAACGTAGCGCTATGCCACCCTCGTGATAATATAACACCGTGAATTCCAGGTTTAAGCTTCTCCTTAAGATCTTCACCATCTTTAAAATCAAGAACTACAGGTACAGTAAGCACGCTGATTTCAATATCAATAACGGATAGTTCATCCATTTTTACGGCAGGAAACCTGGGATCATGGAAAGCTGCATTCAGTGCGTTTTCTTCTACATTGGCAATTAAGGACCGTACAGGTTCGATGGTACCGATACACCCCCTTAAAATTCCTTCTTTATGAAGAGTAACAAAACAGCCGCGTTTTTCCTTTAACCCTGAAGTAATTTTTTTAGGCCGCAATATTTTTAAACCGGCTTTTAGCTCAGACTTTATTGTACTGAGAGCCAGTTTAAGCAGGTTTTTTCTATCTTCATCCGTCAACGCAGCCATGCTTTAAGGGGTCTCCTTATCCTAATATTATAAAAATGCCCACCAGATATATATAGCAAGCGCTACAAACGCTACAAAGAATCCGCCATAAGCCATCCAGTCTGTCTTTCTTTTTGCCATACCGTGCTTTTGGACATCACCAAGCTTGGTCTTGCATCCAGGACAGATTTTAGTGCGAAGCGGAACGTAGTTTAAACATTCCGGGCATCTCTTGGTAGCGTGAATTACACCTTTGCTTTCCGTATCATCAGGCATATATATGTTCTCCTTTATTATAGAAAACCGTCCTCAACTGAAATATCACTTTTACTCTTTAACTGTGCCAGCCACTCATTAAAAGTTTTGAACTTTTTTTGCTGCAGCAGTTTTTGAGTTAAATCTTTCTTTTTCATAGCAAATTCGACTATCAGCGGATTTTTTTTCTTTTTAAACCTGATAACATAATATCCTTTTTTCCCTTTTATGACATCATCCGGTAATTTCTTTTTATTTGAAAGCAAAAAAGCGGCACCAGCAAGCTCTCTTTCAGATCCTATGTTCGGAATCGAACCATTTCTTTTAAAAAATCCGGTTGTCTCCGCTTTTAAATCATATTTACCACTCTCTGTTTCCATGGAACCACCGGCTTTCAAGGAGTCTAAAAATGCATTTGCATCCTTACTTGCCTTTTCATCCTGTTTTTCTTCTACCAGGCCTGCTTTTACTTTCTCTCTCACATCCTTTAACTCTGGTATTTTTTCATCAATTTTCTCTATTACTTGAATGATGTAATATCCGTCTTCCATATCCTGGATATCGCTTATCTCCATAAGAGAAAGATTAAAAGCAGCAGACGTAAATTTAGAGCCGTTTTTTACGCCCTTAATAGGATCTTTTTGAGTAAAAAAATCTGTTGTATGTAATTTAAGACCTCGGGTATCAGCAATTGCCTCAAGATCGTCTCTATCAAAAGAGGCTTCATAAACCGCGTCCGCTTCATCATATGCAAGACTATTAGCTTTCTGAGCTGATAATTTCTCTGTAATTTTCGGCTCGGCTTCGTCAAAAGTAAGTGTATTTTCTTCGTTTATCTTTTCTATCTTTATAATGTGCCAACCGAATCTGGTACGTACCGGCTCGCTGATCTCTCCCGGTTTCATCGAAAAAGCCTTGTCCGAAAAGGGTTTTACCATATCTCCTTTTTTAAATGAGCCAAGGAATCCACCCTTGAACCTGGTGGGACCTTCCGAGTACTTTTTTGCAAGCTCCGAAAAATCTTCTCCGTTTCGGGCCATCTTCATTATTTCAAGAGCCATTTTATTTGCTTTTTCAGCATCACCGGCGCTGGCATCCTGATCAACTTTTAGTAAAATATGCCTCGCCTCAACGGTTTTAGGTGTATGAAATTCTTTCCGGTTTGTTTCATAGTAATCGAACAATTCGTCTTCATCAATTGCTACCTTTGACACGTATGTATCGGGATTAAAATATAAATAACGCACCTTTAATTTTGGCTCTGTTTTATACGACTCTTTGTGCTCTTGGAAATAGATCTTTATCTCTTCATCGGACGGCTTTATGTTTTTATATCTGCCAGATGCAAAAAGCACAAAATCAATGTCTACAGAAGCATCCTCGTAATTGAACCATTCTCTTGCTTCCTGTTCCGATACCTTTACATTCTCAGCAATAAAGGCTCTTAACTTTCTTATAAGCATGTCCTCTTTTTGCTGCACCTCGAATGTTTCCGGTGTCAACCGGACCCTGTTTAGGATATCGTTATACCTGCGGCTGTCAAATACTCCGGCTATCTTAAATGCTTCAATATTTCTGATTGCAATGCCCAGTTCTTCATCCGTAACTCTAAAATTGAGCTTTTTTGCTTCCTGAATCATCAGCTTATGTTCCACAAGCTGATTTAATGCCTGTTTTCTTAACCCAAGATTCTCTATCATTTCGTCATTTAACCTGTTTCCGAATCTTTGGCTGACCTGTTCTTTAAGATCGTCGTATGCCCTGTTATATTCATCAAGTGAAATCAGATCGCCGTTGACACTTGCTATCTTACTTTTGTCTTTTTCACTGATATTAAATCCCCAGAAAACAAAAACAACGGCAATGACAAATATAGTTACCTTTATCATCCAGCTGCCGGCCTTTTTTCGCATTAAACTTAACATGTGATTCCTTTCTGTTGGTTACCTGGTAATTTAAGCAGACTATGCATTTTTTTAACACAAAGTTTAAAAAATATAGCTCTTTCAGAGCAGCGAGTAACAATAAATTGATGATATGATGTTGCTAAACGATTAACGTAGTCGGTTGTTGTTGTCGATCAATCTTTGTCCCAACAGGCTCCAGGCAAACTGAACACAGGTATATATACTTGTCTCCTTCAGGAAGAACAAGAAGAAGGCGTTTTCTTACAGGAACGGCCCGTTTGCATTGAGGACAATAAAGTTCGGTTGCATCGAACTCTTTGAACATTTCCGGCCGTTTTCCTTGCCCGGCAAAACCGCTGTTTTGTTTTATAAAATTTTCCGGATTCATTATAATACCTGTCCCTATGAAAAATCTTAAAAATTTATAAACTGTAAATTTTAGTTACTTACCCGGCTTTTGTCAAGAAATTACATCACTGTTCAGCAATTCTCAGTGAATGTCTTTTTTCAATGAAAAGAGCTTAAGCAATCAAGGCTCTCCCATAAACACAAACGCTCCCCAGAATAATGGGTTAGCGTTGCCGTATCTTACCCTAACAGTCTTAAGTTGTTTAAGAGCCGCCTGACGCAGGGCCTGACACCGGTTCATTTCGAAGTCTGCGCTTATCTGCCGGATTTGATATTTTTGTAAAACTCCACCATCAGCTCTTTTGTTTCCTGGTCCGGCACCTGCCACATGCTCATCACCAGACTCCGGGTTCTCGATTTAAACCTTTTTGCCGGCCTGTTTTGCATCCAATGGAAATCCTTCGGGATATCCATTAAAAATGAAATCATATTGCAAGTTATTTTGTTTTTTAATGACCCGAAAGCTTCGAAAGCTGGATCAAAAAAATCGGTACCGGAATCAAACAGATTGATTGATGCTTCTCAAAATCTTGTTTTGTAATAATATTTAACCGATCCGTTTTAGAGCTTATGGTTGTAAACCATTGAAACTCTCCGGCAGAGACCTTCTCTTGATACTTAACCTCAAAAAAATTTAGTTCGCCGTCCTTTATAGCAACAAAATCGATTTCTTTCCGGCCCTGCCAATAAAACAAATTCCGATAGTATCGAAAAATATGCATTCCCACCACCGATTCTACTAATTTCGACTCGCTTACAGGATCATTTAAAAATCTTTTACATTCTGTGAAAAAATTGTCTGCTATTCCAAAGTTTTTCCCGGAAAAACAATGGAAAATTAGCGGGTCCTGAAAATAGAGTTTCTTATTCTTTCGGTACATAGGCAATTTGGTTGATAAATCGATAAACGGAACAGACCGCAAAACATACATCCTTTCCAAAATCTCAATATACTCCTGAACCGTAGCATGGGAGGCTATTCCGGATTCTCTGCTAAGACCGTACCAGCTGACTCCTGTACACATATGCGCCAGGATTCTTGACATTATCTGATAAAGATTACGCTCTAACTTTCCTGCACGTCCTATGTCGCCCTCAATCCAACTTAAGTAAAGCTGATACACATAGGAAGAAATGTTATTTCCGGAGAAGAAGCTGTTTACTGCAAGAGGAAAGCCACCGGTGATCAGATACTCTTTAAATCTGCGCAAAAGAAGGTCCTTGTGATACATAAGACTATTGATATCAGTTGCTTCAATCCCGGGTTCGATCAAATTAATAAATTCGGCGAATGTCATAGGCAACTGTTCAAAATCAATTTTAGAAATTTTTCCTCTTCGGCCCGGCAGTCGCTCGGCCCCTTTATAGATATCAATTAAGTTTGAACCTGTGAGCAGGAGAGTCACATTTTTAAGTTTTCCTTCATCTGCCAGCGCTTTTACTCCTCGCTGCCATTTGCGAACAAATGATATCTCATCAAGAAAAATATAGAGACGCTGTTGGTTCCCAGGCCTTAGATTCCGAAGATAGCAATCAATCAATTCATAGAGTTGATTAAAATCTTCAATCCTGTCGAGCGAAAAATAAAAAACATGCTTTTTGGGTACCTGAAATTCAAGTAAAAGCCTGCGGATAAGCAACTTCATACTTGTGCTTTTCCCAATTTGCCGTGGTCCCCGAAGTGTCAAAATTGCATCCCTATCCTCGGGATACTCTATCATGACCGGAGGAATATACTGATAGCTTTCTCGTTCAAAGTCCACTATCTTCTCATCGTCCAATATCAATTCTTCACGAAACCACCATGGGTTGTGCTGCTGTAAAAGCTGGAATGAAATTTCCACGACACCTCCAGAATGTATTTAGCATATACATAAACTATAGCAAATATAGTATTTGATAGATACAATATTTTTGTATAAAAATAAAGAAAAAAGTTTGCCTTTTTGTTTAATCCTATAAGGAGTTGTATCTGGAAAGGTTTTTGAATTGTTCTATCAAATAAAATAAGCTATTCTCTGTGTTCTCTGCGAGCGCAGTGGTGAAAAATGGCTTTTTACGGAACCGTCAATTTTAGGTTGCAATTTCTATCCGTCGCTTCTTTCAGAAAAATGGGGTCATTCTGCTTTTGACCCATGCAAGAAGAAATATTATTTATTCCAACATGTCACGTCCACTTAAAAAAAGAACACATCTAATGCCCTGCTCAATTACCTTCTTGACAATAAATTACAACATATTTACAATGTATTTATGAAATCAATAAGATTTTCCTGGGACGATCGGAAAAATTTAGCCAATCAAAAGAAACACAGGGTATCATTTGAGGAAGCTCAATCAGTTTTTTTTGATGAACATGCCATCGAGTATTATGATCCTGACCACTCAGAATCTGAAGATAGATTCTTGATGTTGGGCCTCAGTTACCAAGTTCGAATTTTGGTTGTAAGCTACACGTTAAAAAAAGACGGGGCAGAAATCAGGGTCATATCAGCCAGGAAAGCGACAAAAAATGAACAAAAAGCATATACCGGAGAAAAATTATGAAGAAAGAATACGATTTTGCAAAAATGAAAGGACGCAAAAATCCTTATGCGAAAAGGTTGAAGAAACAAATAACCATTCGAATGGGTATCGATATCATCGAATATTTTAAACAGATGTCAGAAAATACTGGAATACCTTATCAGAATTTGATCAACCTTTATTTAAGGGACTGCGTTCAATCGGGTCGCAAGATTTCGATTAAGTGGGCATCCTAAAAGGGAAAGCATAGGGATCATTATGTATCCTTTTAAAAACATCCGTGCTTTCTTAGATAATTAAGGGTTCGCGTAAAAATAAGTTCGCAAATTTCGCGCGAGCCCTAAGGCTCTCCCATAAACACAAACGCTCCCCAGAATAATGGGTTAGCGTTGCTGTATCTTGCCCTGACAGTCTTTAGTTGTTTAAGAGCCGCCTGACGTAGCGCCTGGCAACGGTTTTCGGACTGATCAAATTACGTTTGAAGGTTGGTGGATGCAGGTTTTATTAAAAATATTTCATTAAGCAAGTAAAATTTAATCAAAAGGATTGGTAATCTGAACTTCTACTTTTTTAAAATCTTCAGTGTTTCTTGTAACAAGGTGCAAATTTGCTGTTTTTGCAGTTGCGGCAATGATCGCATCCGGTAGCTTGATACGAATTTCACTTCTAATTTAGACGGTCTCGTAAAAAGTCAAAAAACCACTTTTTACGAAACGTTTTAAGGTTTAAGTCACTGTTAAGACAGATAATATCATTAACCTAAAACATAAAACTTAACACCTAAAACCTGATGAATTCGACTTTTTACGAATTAATCAATTTTGAAAGGTAAATAATAATATTG
>DAOWEJ010000041.1 GCA_030638575.1 Deltaproteobacteria bacterium
GATTGTAAACCGTTCCGGCTGGTCAAGCAGTAATTCACTGGTGGTAATTATCACGGGCACAGGCGAACGGGTTGCGGAGTCGTATAACGGGGACCAGAGCGGAGCGCCATTGCTGCACTTGGAGTATAGTACAGGACCTCCGACCAACCAGGCTCCGAGTGTCGATGCGGGATCTAACAATACGATTATTCTGCCTGAGGACAGTGTGTTTCTGGACGGAACAGTGACCGATGACGGGTTGCCAGATCCACCGGGTGCGGTGAGCACCACTTGGAGCCAAGTGAGCGGTCCTAGCACGGTGGTCTTTGATAACGCCAGTGTGATAGATACGATGGCGAGTTTCTCGGATGCGGGCACTTATATGTTGGAGTTGACAGCAGATGACGGAGAGCTGACAGCCAGCGATCAAATTACCATCGTTGTTAATGAGGAAGAGGGAGAAGTAGTCACCGTGGAGGTCCGGGTTACGGCCAGCTCAGATGATGCAGAAGAGAGCTCTTCAGGGGGTGTGAGTCGGACAAGCAGCGATCTTGAACTGGTCTATGCTGGCAGTGATCAGACGGTGGGAATGCGCTTTACCGGGGTGGATATTCCCCAGGGTGCGAACATAGTCAATGCCTATGTGCAGTTCCAGGTTGACGAGACAAGCTCAGAGGCGACGTCTCTTACCATTGAGGGAGAAGACATAGACAATGCTCCGACCTTTACCTCCTCCAGCGGTAACATCTCTTCAAGGTTAAGGACCTTGGCTAATGTGTCATGGTCTCCTGTAGCGTGGAACACGGTGGGAGAAGCCGGTCCTGACCAGCAGACACCCGATATGTCCCCAATCGTTCAGGAGATTGTAAACCGTTCCGGCTGGTCAAGCAGTAATTCACTGGTGGTAATTATCACGGGCACAGGCGAACGGGTTGCGGAGTCGTATAACGGGGACCAGAGCGGAGCGCCATTGCTGCACTTGGAATACATGACGAACGCGACGAACTAAGTGCCGGCGCAGCGGGACTATGTCTTTAGCATCGTTGAGGATTCCGCGCTCGCAAAACTCTGGAACTATCATGTTAAAAATGCATTAAAAAATATTCAGAAAGAGAACTCTCAACCATTATAGGCGAATATATTACTTTCCTTTCAGTCCCACGGGTGTTTTCGGTGGGGTGCCTAAACTTTCTCCATATTCATAAGCACCCATGTCTGGGGCAGACTCCGCGTACGGGTAGCTTACTTCATCACTATTGCTCCAAGAGATGTTCTTGTCTACGGTAATAGTATTGGTCCCATAGTCAACGTTCGTTATTGTAACCGTGTTATTGATACCAACTTTAATAAGATCGCCGGTAACCACTCCAAACCCGTTACTAAAATAGCGTGCATCCAATACTGTGATAACCTTTCCGATGCCTGAGCCGACTGTCCGAGTCAAGAAATCGCCTGCATCAACACCAGGACTATCAGACCGAAGATGGAAATCGTCATTAGTTGGCGAATTAAATTTCGGGTTTTGTTGTGTAATCGAATGGGTATCTTGTCCGCTTGAGGTCAGATACTGGGACCATGAGACATCGTCAGTAAGCCAGTAAACATTTAGGTTCCGAGTATTATATAATAGATTGTAATCGGACACATAGTCCTTACATCCACCAATATACAGGTCAAGAGGTTGCGTTGTTTCAGAAATGATATTGTTCTTAAGGACAACTCTTTCAGTAGAAAGATTTTTGCACAGAGTGACACCCCCTTTGGTGCTTTCTGCCGCGCCGTTTCTATACAGAGTATTATGGACAATTGTGACATCATATGAATTCGTCTTTACACTCAATCCCCTTGCATTCCAAAGGTTGGGCACGCCTCTGTTGTTTTCGCTGATCAGATTGTTTCGAAGGATGACACGGCTTGAACCGGTCACCATGAGTCCTATCTTGTTGCCTCGCAGAAAATTCCCTCTGATAACGCTATTTTTTGTGTCATCTACCCAAATTCCTGTTTCATATTCCCAGGTTTGCGCGTTGTATTCGCAGCGATTGTCCTCCACGACAATGTTTTCTGATCCGTTCTCTATTTGAATACCGGTTGCACCGTTGTGGTGGCAGTGGTTGTTTATAATCAAAACGTCGACGGCATTCCAGGTTCTTATCCCCTGCACATCATTGTTATTGATCTCATTTTTAAAAACTTTTATTCTCCTGGCCCCATCTGCTTGATTGCCTGGGTAATCCGTACCAATTTCTATCCCATAACTCTGGTCTTCTCCTCCATTGGAAAATACATGATTGTTGGGACCAATTGTGGAATCATACACCTTCTTGTATAAAAAAATTCCGTACTTAGAATTCCCATTCACTGTGCAGTTTTTTATGGTAACAAAACTTACAGGAGTTATCTTCCCATACAGACGGATACCAAAACGACTGTTTTGGCATTTCAATCCATCAAGGATAAGATGGTCTGAATTGTCGGTTGTATAAAATGCCGCGTTCTTGGCACCCATCATTACTAATCCAATAAACTGTAGATAATCTTTTCCATCGACAGTTATGCATGTATCGCGTGTCTTGTTTTGAGCGTCTATAACAACTTCTTCAGAGCCATAATTTCTGTAGGTGATGTGGTGGCCCTCTGTTCCGGATCTTACTGGGGTTACCTTCTCTTGATATACGCCTTGCCGAATCAACACCGTGTCTCCGGACTGCAATGTACTTGCGGCCTTTTGAATAGTAAGCCAGGGGTTGGCTTCTGTCCCAGAATTTGAATCACTTCCATTTTTCGCTACATAAAAGATTGTTGCGAATGCAGAACTATTAACATCGATGAAAGTTAAAAAAATTGTGAGCAGTATCGTTAACAAGATTTTCTTTTGCATTACCTTCCTCCCAGTCTGAAAAAAGACATAAAGTAAAGAATCCCTACCCGGAGGGCAGGGCTTTATTATAACCCCTAAAAGGGGATAAACTGCCTTGCCCCCTCAGGGGGCAAGGAATGAGTTGCCCTACTTTGTTGACTATTTTAACTCAAACTATTATTCTTTGGTTTCTTTTGATATTTTACATATTTCCGAACTTTTTCTTCATCCAAGCCTACTGTATCAACACAGTACCCCTTGGCCCAAAAATGATTACCCAAATAGAGTTTATGCTTGAGCGGAACCATTGTACCCTATCTTATTTGCATATTTGAAACCGTGTATGTCACAATGGTCTACAAGAAGATTTTTTTTGCTATTATATATTGTATAGAAACCTTTGCAAAACGGCACTTTTTGCCCGATTTCTGCGTCAGGCTCAAATTTCAATCCTCGAAATATTCAATATATTCCTGTGGTTGAAATTTTTGCTTTCCTTGAACTCGAATAAAAATTAACATTTTTCAAAAGTCTCGCATAATAATTATTAGGACCGCTGAGGTCCAAATCGGTAAGGCGAACATTGTTTCCTGCGACTGAAAATATGTACCCGGAAGAATTATTAATCAAATGAGTACTATCGCTACCAGCGCTCTCAATGATAACTTCTGAAGGAATATTAATGGTACTGTTAATACTGTAATTACCTGGGGGAATATATGATGCCTGGTTGACCATTAAGGGAACTAATGGCGTCACTAATAGCCCTTCCTGTGCCTCCGCTTACCAACACTCTTGGCAATATCCCCACTGTAACTGAAGACGAACTTGTATGGGTTTGCCGATTATAATCAGTAACTGATAAGGTGACCGTATATGTTCCAGGCGTACTATATAAATGAGTAATAGCATTCAAATATTCTCCACTTTTAGTTGGGCTTCCATCTCCAAAATTCCATTTATAATGAGCTATTTCAAAGATATCATTGTTATCGCCATTGGATTGATATCCGTCAAAACTAACAGGGTGTCCTACATTTTGCTGGCTGCCTACATATATTTGAACAAGGGGAGCTGCCTCGATATGATTTACAAAGCATAACCCAAATACTGAGCTAAATGCGAGCGCAAAAAAAAGCTTCTTGAGTTGGGACATGATAGAACCTTCTAAACTCCGGTACGCCTAATTAATAAAAAGTTATTTAAATTATATAAAAAATAGGCTGAAATAAGATATGTTGCGATTTCTAATTTACACTATATTCTGGTGTTTAATATATTTCTTTTTTCATCCAGGATAATCAAAGATGTGTCAATATGTAATTTTCAAGCAAATCTCGTACCAGTTTCGATTCAGACATTGGATTTCGTTAGATTAAGCAAGCTATATGTATAAATCTTAGCCAATGATCTACGGGATTATGGGATTACCATGATTTTATGCGTTTCTATACTCTGCAGTATCGTTATCACAATTGCCGGTACATTGCTTGCCAGTTATGGTGATAACATTATATGTGTCTATCTATCACGTCCACGTCCGGTTTAATAGCCTATTCAGTCTCTCAACACCTTGTTCATTAGCTTTAAAAAAGAAAAAGAGAAAAGGACAGAAAGGGGACCAGAAAAAGGGACAGGTACTTAATGCTTGACATAAAAGAAAATCATGTGTAATTAATTACCAAGAGCAAAAATAAAAATCAGGAAAATTCGAGGAAGAGGGAGGGGTCAGCAATGCCGAGAACACCACGATTAATAATAGATGATGAAACAGCAGTTTACCATGTTATGTCCAGGACTGCACTTGACGGTTTTCCATTGGGCGATATAGAAAAACAGTTCATGCTCGATTTGATCAAGCGATATTCTGCTTTATATTTAGTTGAAATCTTAGGGTTTTGCCTGATGGGCAACCATTTTCACATTTTGGTGAGGATGTTTCCCGAACACAAGTTCACAGATGAAGACATAAAGAAACGCTATGTGGCGTTTTATGGTGATGACAGGGCATTTGCGGATGGCTGGATTCCTTCTTTGCGCGAAAAATTATCTAATCTTTCTGAGTTTGTCCGTGAAATAAAGGTGGGGTTTACAAGGTATTACAACAGTGGCCACAGTCGGCGGGGATATTTTTGGGGAGACCGGTTTAAGAGCGTAATAGTTGAAAACGGAGAAACATTAATCAACTGTCTGGCTTATATAGATTTAAATCCTCTTCGTGCCGGCATTGTTGAACGCCCGGAGGATTATCGATGGAATTCGCTTGGTTATCATATACAAACAAATAATAAGGATGATTTTTTATCTCTTGATTTTGGTCTTAAAGAATTCGGAGTAATGGATGTCAAAGAAAGGCTGAGACGTTATCGAAGATATGTTTATGAAGCCGGTGCTCTGGATCGTCCGGGCAGGAACCAGGTAAAGGTGATTGGTAATGATATACTTGAAAATGAACGTCAAAAAAATTATGAGATAAGCAGGATAGACCGGTTTGTCTATCGTACCCGGTATTTTTCAGATTCCGGGATCATTGGAACTAAAGAATTTGTTTTCGGGAACTACCAGAGGTTTAAAGATGTATTTATGTCCAAACGAGAGAAGGTTCCAAAGCCGGTTGCCGGTTTGGATGGAATTTATTCGTTAAAAAGACTACAAGGATAGGATGCTTGGATGAGGAAAAACCGGAATATTTTAAAATGTATACTTAAATATACTGTGATGTGTGAAAAAGGGAAAAATCATTAGTTCTCGATATCCATAAAGCTGCCCTTGGGGACTTTCTATAGTACTTATGTCAAGCAAAAAACAATAATTTATAACCTCTTAATATCATAATAAATATAAGTTTAATAGGTTAGGGGATGTTCCTTGATATATTGATTACTTATTTTGCAATAGTTTTAATTTGTTTCCTTTGCAATTTTTTCACCGCGAGTTGCGGATTGGCATATTGTAGGCTGAGATATTTTTAAGCGTTTTGAAATTGGCTCTTAAGTTGGTCATTCACTGTATAGCGATTTCTTAATCACAGCCTTATTATACGCGCCCATGATATCCCTGCGGGTCAGGACACCCATCAGTTGCGTGGGATCATCCGTGGATACAACAGGAAGAATGGAAAAATCTTTAAAAGTAATTTTTTCCAGGGCATTATAAAGATTATCATCCGTTGATATGCTAACAACATCCAAAGTTGCAATATCTTTTGCCACTATCAGATCCTTCAAATGTTCATCGAAGATTGCTTCGCTATAATCAAAAAAAGAAAGAATACCTGTCAGCCTATTTCCATTGCTAACTACCGGGAAGCTGTTATATTTACTTTTAGAAATTTTCTCGGTCAATTCCTCCAGGCTTAAAGCCTCAGTAACTGTTTCCACTTCGGTATTCATCACTTCACTTACTTTAATTGATTTTAATACATTGACCTCTTTCCCTTCCTCCAGATTTATTCCCCTGCGCAGTAATTTCATAGTATAAATAGATTCTTTTAAAAACTGCCTACCGACTATGTTGCTTATAATGCACGTAATCATAAGTGGAAGGATAATTTTGTAGTCTCCGGTCATTTCAAAAAGCATCAATAATGCTGTTAAGGGACCGTGGGTGGTTGCGCTTACAACTGCTCCCATACCGACTATGCTATATGCTCCGGGAGAGGCTGTCACCGAAGGGAAAAGATCGTGGACAACGGTGCCGAAAAAGCCCCCTGCCATTGCACCTATAAAAAGTGAAGGGGCAAAAATACCGCCTGAACCGCCTGAACCGATAGTAATAGATGTAGCCAGGATTTTACACAGAACCAGAACAAGCATAAGCCACCAGGCATATGACTGGCCAAGGGACAGATCAATTGCGCCATACCCTACACCCAGAATCTGGGGAAAAAGAAGGCTTATAACTCCCAGGATTACACCACCTATGACCGCCTTTAAGTATTCCGGAAATTTCAGCCCGTCGAAAATATCTTCCATTCGGTAAAGCGTTTTTGTAAATGTAACGGCTACTAAAGCACAAAAAAGACCAAGTGTAACATATAGCGGAAATTCCCAAGCACTGACAAGCTCGTATGCAGGAACGATAAATGCAGGAGCATCGCCTAAAAAATGGCGGGATACAGCCGTGGCAATAACGGAGGAGATAACAATTGGGCTGAATGTGGCCAGACCGAAATCTCCGAGAATGATTTCAAGGGAAAACATGGAACCTGCTATGGGGGCATTGAAAGTGGCGGCGATGCCGGCGGCCGCCCCACAGCCGACCAGGGTGCGCATTCTGTCAGCAGAGACTTTAAGCATCTGCCCTATGGTTGATCCTATGGCGGATCCTATCTGTACTATCGGGCCTTCCCTTCCAACAGAACCCCCGGTGCCTATGCAGATGGCTGAGGCTAAGGACTTTATAACAACAAGCCGTTTTCTTATGAGCCCGCTTCTTAAGGCAACGGCTTCCATGACTTCAGGAACGCCATGCCCTTTAGCCTCTCTGGCCCAGAAATAAACCAAGGGGCCTACTATAAGTCCACCAAGGGCAGGAATCGATACTCTTAAATACCAAGGGATTGACTGAACCAGATCAAGCAGATTACCATCAGACCCGTAGGCAAGTGACTGAAAAAAATTTATTAGATATCGAAACCCGACTGCACCAAAACCGCCAGCCAAACCCACAAAGATAGCCAGTATGGCCATAATGCCATGCTCATTTGTCTTTAAAAGCTCGAAAAAAGAGTATTTCACCTACCTCCTACCTGTACCTTTCAATATCCAGCATTGCAATATGGTCTTCAAGACTGTGATTGGGTCCTTTGCTGTCTTTGGTTTCGATGTTGGTTACCAGAATATACTTTCCAACAATTATAACGTCATTATCTTTCAAATAACTCTTTATGATTCGAGTCTTGTTTAAATAAGTACCATTTGTACTCTTCAAATCCTCAATCGAATAGTTATCCTGATCCTTTACAATCCTTGCATGGTGTTTGGAAACCGAGGAATTATTAATATGGATGTCATTGCTTTCAAGCCTGCCGATTGTAATTTCGCTTTTATCGAAATCATATGTTTTCAGCACTTCTTGTTTATATTTGAGGAATATTTTAAGCATATATAGTAACCATAGCCTTTCTTATCAAAGAGATGAATGATCCTTTTGATTATTGGTACTGCGACACATGCCATTATTTTATTGGAGTCTTGTTGGAGTTTTTACGAAGCCGTCAAGCTTAAGATGAAGTTAATAGATATAATATTGCTTATATCAATGCAAGCCTGTATTAAAGTAAATTCTTATAGAAAAAAGGCAGGGACGTTGCCAGCCCTGCCTTTTTTGCCTTGATTTTTCATTTTTATTTCAAGGCATTACAGAGTTCGGTTGAGCCATCACCCAAATTGAGTGTGGAATCTTCCAAACCTGCATTTGTATGTGCTAGCTATATTTGTAGCACACACGCAAGTAAAATCTATGCATAACAAATTTCAATTAAAAAAGTTTCAACTTAATAAAATTTCCTCCGATTGTTTTATCAGTTTCTCAACCTGTCCTTGAAAATTTTCTAACTGAACCTTTATGTGATCATCAAGTTCATTCCAGTTTTTAAAGATCTGACCTGTCCCCGGAGATCCTAAATACACATTAGATTCTGGAGAGATTTCAAGTTCAGATTTATCTATTTTAATCAGCATTTGATTTACCTCCTGCTTATACTTTGCCTTTATGTAATGCGTATTTTAAAAACTTTTTTTCAGCAATTTGATAATCTTTTTCAGAATAATACTTTAAATTTTCTGAAATTCGAAATTTCTTCTTATACTTGTTTAATAGCAATTGAATACCGGAATCTTTAACAAGGTCTTTCTTCATTATCCCCCCCAAACACGGCCACGTCAATTAAACAACTAACCGTTTGAATTAATAGAAGTTTTATGCTGAATTAAAATCTTACAAATTCGAAGCTCGAAATAAGAAATACGAAACAAATACGAATGGCAAATCCGCCGAAGGCGGACAAAACAATTCGAAGTTATGAAGATATTGCATAATTGACTGAAATGTTTTGGACATTTGATATTCTAATTTAGAATTTGTTTCGAATTTCGACATTCGGATTTCGGATTTAGCGAATTCCAGAAACCCCATATATCAACAAGTTAGCACCGACTTTGACGTTACCGTGTGCCCCCAAATGGATGCCTTGCATCGATGTTACAGATGCTGCAATATTGACGGTTTCGTAAAAAGTCTCCCGCTTTAGTTCAGCGGGACGTTGTGCTGCATTTCGTAATCATTCAACGTACGATCAGTACGCCTCATGATTACAAAATTTGCACGCCTTGAATTTGAACTTTTTACGAAACCGTCTAAATAGGGCTTTTTACGAGTTCATCAGTATTAATTACCTAAGCTTATTGATACTACTATTTATAGTTTTGAGTAAAGCAAGAATCAGGCCAAAAAGCCTGGTATGGAAGATTGTTAAAATATCAGATAGTTAATGGATAGCAAGGGACCTTAGCCTATATTTAGTGTGAAACAAATACCAGAGATATATGAAAAGTTTTACACACATTTTATGTATTTTCCCTATCATTAACAAATAATGCATTCCCAGTTAACAGGGTAAACGTATTTGGAAGAATAAAATCAGTTTAAAAGGATGGGCTTAAAGGTTTTTTCTCCAGACGATATCTTTTTCAGTCGGCAGGATATATCACCGTGACCCGATATTCATGATTTGACGCACAGATTATCTCATCTTTTAAAATATTTGCGCAAAATCATGAAATATCGAGTCATCCCGTACGGTATAGGTTGATATCGGCTGGAGAAAAAATTTTTAGGCCCCGGACCAGTTCCAAAGGTAACATTATTTTAAAAATGCGTTTACCCTGCCCAGTTAATTTTAAGCATTGAAATCGCAAATGTATTGACCCTAACAGAGATTTTCTTTTTTGTTGATTTTTTCTGTGTTTTGTGGTTGATACCACGACTTGATAAAATGAGACCTTTGCAAAACGGCACTTTTTGCCCGATTTTTACGTCAGGCTCAAATTTCAATCCTCGAAATATTCAATATATTCCTGTGGTTGAAATTTTCGCCTTCCTTAAACTCGAACCTCGGCTAAATATAAAAAAAGATTTAACAGGGCAGGCAAAAATTACCATTTTTAAAAAATCTCAAAATGTGATGAAATCCTTGCTGCCGCTTTGTCGACAAATCCACAGGGCAGCAGAATAAATATTTTTAAAATTGACGGTCTCGTAAAAAGTCTCCCGCTTCAGTTCAGCGGGACGTTGTGCTGCATTTCGTAATCATTCAACGTACGATTAGTACTTCTTGTGATTACAAAATTTGCACGCCCTTCTTGTCCCGCTGCTTTTTTAGCGGGGGAATTTGAACTTTTTACGAAACCGTCTAAATCGGACTTTTTACGAGTTCATCAAAATTAGATCGTAGCTAATATATGAAGAAAATTTTAGTTGTATATTATTCCCAAACCGGTCAATTAACTGAAATTGTTAAATCGGTACTTGCGCCTATGGAAAAAAGCCAGGATGTATCCCTGGTTTTTGAGGAGTTGAAGCCAAAAAAACCTTTTCCATTTCCCTGGACCAGCAGGCAGTTTTGTGATGTTTTTCCTGAGTCATTCCAGGAAATTCCATGTGAACTTGAACCTTTTAGCTTTAATACTGATGATGATTTTGATCTGATTATTTTAGCATATACAGTATGGTATATGTCCCCTTCAATACCTGTCACATCTTTTTTAAAATCTCTCGAAGCTAAAAAGGTAATCAGTAACAAACCTGTAGTTACAATTATCGGGTGCCGCAATATGTGGCTGTTAGCACAGGAAAAAGTAAAAACACGAATATTTGATATTGGCGGCAAAATTGCCGGTAATATCGTTTTGATGGATAAAGCCTTAAATCTTATTGGAATCGTTACAATAGCCTATTGGATGTTTACCGGGAAAAAAGATCGCTACTTAAAAATATTCCCTCACCCCGGAGTATCGAACAAAGACATCAGGGAAGCCGGGCGATTCGGCCATATAATTTTAAGAGGACTATCAAAAGAGAAAATAGACATAGACCAGACGGTATTAAATGAGCATGGTGCTATCCATGTACTTCCTTCTTATATTATCTTTGAAAAAAGGATTCAGAAAGTATTTAAAATCTGGTCAAATTTTATTCTGCAAAAAGGTGACCCGGGTGACCCGAACAGGAGATTCAGGGTTCGCCTTTTCTTTTATTATCTGCTAGTTGCTATTTTTCTAATTGCCCCTCTGGCAACTCTTGTTTCCTTTATTGCACGTATTGTCAGCAGGAAAAAAATAAAAGAGGCTGTTGAATATTTTTCTCAAAACTCATTAAAACATTGACAATTAAAGACAAGGTAATAAATTATCAGATAAAATTAATATTGATGAGTTCGTAAAAA
>DAOWEJ010000066.1 GCA_030638575.1 Deltaproteobacteria bacterium
AAACCTTTTTCCACTCTTCTTCAGACAGTTCATTTTTAAAAAATTCCTCCACCTGAAAGTGTTGGTACCAGCAGTCAAATGTTTTAAAGCAGGGCAGGCCGTTGTTTTCAATTCGGCAGTAAGAGAAATAGATTTGATGTCCCAACCTTGGGCACCGGATTAGAAATTCGTCCCCGGGAGGGGTTTTATTCGGCTTCATGGGCATATAAATTAATTCGGGTTTTGCCTGTGACTGAATTTTCGCTAAGTGCTCTAATTCGTTAATTCGATGACATATTTTATATAAATTTCTTTCACCGCCCGCTTTGCTCAAGACGCTGAGGACGCAGAGTTAGAAGTTTTTTTCTTTGCCGTTGAGAGGACGGCAAAGAAAAATCAATCAGCACTTATATTGTTACAACTAAATGTTTTTACATCAAATTATTCTCTTTCCCATAGGGACGAATTCTTTATTGCTTTCCGCCGTCCCTGCCCCGTTAAATACAAAGTCTATTTAACCGGGGTCAGCGGAAAGCAATAAAAAAATGATTCTTTGCGTGCTTGGCGGCTTTGCGGTGAAAATAAAACATTAAACGTAATCGTATTTAAGAATATATGTACTTAGTAGCCAAACCAGGAAAGCGGAATAAATAATATTTACAATCAACATAATCCTCCTAATTATATATGATTTTGAAGCCAGGCAATGTATTCCTCCGGCTTAATAATACTTGCACGTTTTGTCTCCACCATATCTGTAAGAACGTTAAACATCCTTTGATCACCAGTTACAAAAATATCTGCTAAACCTGTCGATTCAGACACCTCGAATCGAACAGGTTTTTTGCGCCCTAAATTTATTACCTTGCAATTTTCTGAGTTTACGTGCAAAATATTCTGAGTTTACGTGCAAAATATTCTGAGTTTACGTGCAAATTTACAAATGTTTTTGATGTTAATTATGAGGATTATCACTAAAAGGAGGTTACAATGAGAATACACAATCCTCCTTATCCTGGAGAAATCATCAAAGAATTCTGCATTAAATGAACTATATAAATCAAGAAAGGAGTCTTAAATGCCGATTAGGAAATATGATGCGCTTAAAGCAAGCAAAGCCGAAATGGAAGGCGCTTTAAATATTTACAAAAAAGTGCCCATCGGCCAAAAGGAGGGCTGGGACGGTTACACCTTGCGGACCTTCACCATCGTGCCGGGCGGGCACTCTCCAAAACATTCCCATGACTGGGAGCATGTGAATTATGTGATACAAGGCAAAGGCCGGTTGATGATCGACGGCAAGGAAAAGGATATCGATGAAAGGGATTTTGCCTTTGTGCCGTCAAACATCGAACACCAGTTTTCAAATCCCTATGATAAAGATTTTGAATTTATCTGCATCGTGCCCAACCGCGGGGAATACTGAATTATCGATCCATATAAATTTTTTACTAAGCACATATATTCTTAAATACGATTACGTATTTTGTTTTATTTTCACCGCGGAGCCACAAAGCACGCAAAGAATCATTTTTTTATTGCTTTCCGCTGAGAGGGCGGAAAGCAATAATGAATTCATCCCTACTGGAATAATATAAATGCTGATTGATTTTTCTTTGCCGTCCTTCCTGTCCGCCGGTATTTTTGGTGGATCAACGGCAAAGAAAAAAATTTCTAACTCTGCGTGCTCTGCGTCTTGAGCGAAGCGGGCGGTGAAAGAAATCTATATAAAATACGTTATCGGATTAACCTATTAGAGCACTAAGGAGATGATATGCAGGAAAAAACAAAGATTGGTATAATCATTTGTGACCGGTACCGCAGGTGTGCAGGCGGAAAATGCTTCAGGTCATTACGGCAAAAAGAAGGTGCTTTTAGCCGATATAAGGATATGGAGGTTGAAATGGTCGGGTATACTTCCTGCGAGGGGTGTCCTGGTGGAAATGTCGAATATGCTGTGGAGGAAATGAAGGGAAACGGAGCAGAAGCGATACATCTTGCCACCGGGTTAATTGTGGGGTATCCTCCATGTCCTTCCATAACTTATTTTCATGACTTTATAAAATTAAAATATGGCCTTGAAGTAGTATATGGCACTCATCCTATCCCTCAAAAATACCTACTTATGCACGATCAATTGGGAACATGGAATAATCCTGAGTGGGAGAAAATTATTCAGCCGACAATAGGAGATGAAGAAATTCGGTTATCCTATGACTAGTGCCTATCCATAAATGGATATTTTCTCCAACTTCTGCGGCAGGTGGCACATCCCGCCAGCTGGAGAGCTTAACTTTTAGGATTTTCTCCAAATTAGTTGGAGAAGAGGAGATGTTTTATGACAAAACATATTGGAATTGTTGCATGTAGTGCAGAAGGGGCTGCTCTTTGTTATCGAACTATATGTGCTAAAGCACCGCATGAAATGGGCGAACACATGCACCCTGAAATAAGCATGCATACTCATCCCCTTGGGGAATACATGGTCCATATTCGTTCCGGGAATTGGAAGGGCGTTGCTGAACTCATGTTGTCATCGGCTGACAAAGTTTTTAAAGTTGGAGCGGAATTTGCCATTTGTCCTGACAACACAATCCATGAAGCGTTTGAATATGTCGTTGAAAAGTCTCCCATACCCTGGCTTCATATTGCTGAAGCGGTGGCAGAAGAAGCTGTGCAAAGAGGGTTTTTAAAACTTGCCATTTTAGGAACAAAATATCTAATGGTGGGTCCTGTCTATCCAAAAACTTTAGATAAATTTGACATTTCATATGAAATCCCGGATGAAAATGATAGAATACGAATTGATCAGATTATATTTGAGGAACTTGTAAACGGCATATTTCCTGAAAAATCCAGGATGTACTTTAATGAGGTCATCCAAAAACTTAAAGAACGTGGATGTGATGCAGCCATTCTTGGATGTACGGAAATACCATTGATAGTCGATCCAAAAGATTGCCCATTGCCTACATTGGATTCTACCCGCTTGCTTGCACACTCGGCATTAAAAGAAGCTGTTGGGAAATAACATAAGATAATGAAGATAGAAATAATTCATGCCAAAACGGCAAAATTTGTCCTTTTTTTTCCTTATGCAACGTCAGGCACGCGGCCAAAGCCGAGAAGTTTTTCAATACGGCCCATGACATAATCGAAAACTCTTACCGGTGCAGGAAAACCTATTTTATACCCTTCACTGTTCATCTTAAGAACCGGTTTGCTCATATGTACCTCCTGATCGTATTATCTTTTGAAGCCTTTAAAATGCAATCATTGAACCTTGCAGGCAGGTGACTGGCAACAAACATTTCAAAGTGGGAATAAAGGTTTTTGAAACAGCCTTGAATTCGGGATGTTATGTGGGCTTTTGAAAAGGCGAGGGTTAAATCATACCGCTTTTTTCAGCAGCGGTTGTTGACTGTAAGACAGCTCATGCCCCTTTAATAATGAAGAAATCAACTCTTTTACTGAAACTATTTTATCTATCCTGTAGGCATTTTTCCCGGCAAATGCATAACCGTGCTTCATATTGCCTCTCTGGGCATTTAGCAGGGCAAACGCTATGCAATAGGGGCTTTTTTGATAATCGCAGGATTTAATGCAGTGATACGTGCACTTAAACGGCTTTTTCTTCCCCTGGGTTACATCCACAAGGAATTTATTTTTAACAGCCCTGCCTGGAAGACCAACAGGGCTTTGAATAATTGCCATATCTTCCTCTTTGGACTCGATATATGCCTGCTTAAACCTTTCGTCCGCATCACATTCATGGGTAGCAACAAAACGCGTTCCCAATTGAACGCCCGCGGCTCCCATCTTTATGAACTTTTCGATATCCTCAGGGGTATAAATTCCGCCGGCCGCTATTACCGGAATATTTCTATCGTTTTCATCTTCAAAGGGTTTAACCGCTTCAATAACCTCAGGCACCAGTTTTTCAAGGGAAAACGCAGAGTCATCAATATGCTCAAGCTTAAATCCGATATGCCCGCCGGCCTTGGGCCCTTCCACAACAAAAGCATCCGGCAGATAATTATATTTTGACAGCCACTTTTTGCAGATTAGCATGGCTGCCCTGCCTGAAGATACGATTGGAACCAGCTTCGTGATGGAACCTTTTGTGAGATACTCCGGCATATCAAGGGGGAGACCCGCACCGGCGAATATGATATCAACACCTTCCTCGATTGCAACTCTCACTGTATCAGCATAATTCGTCAACACCACCATGATATTGACACCGATGATACCATCGCTCATCTTCCTGGCTTTCCTGATCTCTTTTTTCATTCCCCTGATATTGGCCGCCAGATAATTTGACTTGTAATCAGGTTCTCTCATCCCTATTAATGCGGTTCCTATGACGCCTATACCGCCTTCATTGGCAACCGCCGAGGCAAGTCTTGAAAGTGAAATCCCAACAGACATACCACCTTGAATGATTGGTATTCTTGCTTCTAAATCGCCTATTTTAAGTACAGGTAATTTCATATGTTGATTCTAAACTCCTTATATAAAAGCTCTTCTTCTGTTTAGTTGTAAATTCGGCTAAGTTGTTTTCAAACAAGGTATTATAGTCTAAAGACACCGGAAAGCACAAGATTTGTCTTCATTTTTACAAAAGTTTTACAATTAAAGTTGATGGCGTCGCAAAAAGTCCCATCTACTGCGTTGTAGCGGCTTTTCAGGAACTCGACATACTGTATGTATAGTCTCGTCCCTGAAAAACCACTACGCCTTTTTATCCCGCTGATTTTTAGCGGGGGTATATGAGTCTTTTTACTTAGCCATCCGGCGCTTATTCAAAGATTTTCAAATAACAAAATCATAACCTCTTGATATGATTGATAAGTTATTTTCGGTCACAGTGCCGCAAAGCGGCACAACATAGCTTTTTACGAGTCCATCAATATTAAGAAAACATCAATGCTTGTTAAATTTGGTCAATCTGATATATTTATATTATTATGAACCGGGCAAAATGGTTTTTTCATCCAATCTTTATATTTATCTTTTCAATCGTAGCTCTGGCCACCTCCCTGTTTTTGTACATATACTGGTATGTTGAGGTAAGCGCAGGACTTAAGTCGGTTGTTTATAGGTTTGGTCTAGACTCGAGCCAGTTTTTAGAGCTCCAGACCTGGGTTGTTATTATGGTCCTTTCTATTCTTGTGGGAATAATTCTTATAGGAATATTTACAATCTTTGTTTATAATCAAAAAACACTGCAACTTTACCGATTGCAGCATAATTTTATAAATAATTTTACACATGAGCTGAAAACGCCTGTCACCTCATTAAAGCTTTTCCTGCAAACTTTTTCCAAACATGAACTTTCACGGGATGACCAGCTCAAGTACATCCAGTATATGATTGCGGACGTAAGCAGGCTCTCGGACAATATAAACCGGATTTTAAACCTTGCCCGGATTGAAAGCAAGAGTTACAAAAAAGAATTTGTTGTGTCTGATCTGGCTGAGGCCTTTGAGCAGTTTTATAAAAACAATGACCATTTTTTCAAAGGTTGCCAAATAACGATACATCATCCTCCGGAGCCGTTATTATACAGCATAAATCCGCCTTTATTGGAGATGCTTTTGATGAATTTGCTTACCAACGCTATCAAGTATAACGAGTCAAAGGCACCTATGATCGATATTGCTTTTGAAAGACAAAACAGAAAACTGCTGATTAGTTTTAAAGACAATGGCATAGGACTTGAAAAAGGGAAAATAAAAAAGATTTTTAAGAAATTTTACCAGGTTGGCAGGACGGATGTTATGTCGGCCAAAGGCAGCGGACTTGGGCTTCACGTTGTTCAAAATATAGCTCGTATTCATAAGGGAAAAGTAGTTGCTGAGAGCAAAGGAAAAGGAGAGGGGTCGGTTTTCACCTTAATCTTGCCTGTTTAGTTGATACTGGATGCTGGTTACTGGTTGCTCGTTACTGGTTTCTGGTTAAAAATTCGAGCATCAAACATCGAGCATCCAGTATCCAGCAACATGGGCAGCAGGGAACGATGAACAATTATGGAAAATCGCGAAAAAAAACATATCCTGGTTATTGAAGATGAAAAACATATCGCAGAAGGCCTGAAATTAAATCTTTCATTACAGGGATACGATGTTACCATTGCGCAAGACGGAGTATCCGGCCTTCAAAAATGGAAGGAAAGCAGGCCGGATCTGATTATACTCGACATTATGCTGCCCGGCATAGATGGGTTTTCCGTGCTTCAAAATATCCGTCTTGAGGATGAAAGGATTCCGATTTTAATACTGTCGGCTAAAGGTACACCGGATGATAAGATTAAAGGCCTTTCTTATGGTGTGGATGATTACCTCTCAAAACCTTTCAACTTGGAAGAGTTTTTGCTTCGGGTAGAACGTCTTTTAACCAGAGTGGCCTTGTACCGCAGGGAAGCGGACAACTCTTCAATATCGCAGACTTACTCCTTTGGCGGCAATCATATCGATTTTGTTGCTGCAATCGCTGATTGCAAATACGGGAAGGTCAGCCTGACCGGACAGGAGGTTAAACTGTTAAAGCTTTTTATCGCCAACCGGGGAAAACCTCTTTCGCGAAACAAGCTTCTGGAGATCGGCTGGGGCTATACAAGGAAAACAACGACCAGAACGGTGGATAACTTTATGGTACGGTTTCGGAAATATTTTGAAGACAATCCAAAAAAACCTGTCTTTTTTAAGAGCCTTCGATCAGTCGGATATGTATTTGACCATGAGTGATGCTGGTTACTGGTTGCTGGATACTGGTTAAAAAAAACGAGCAACCAGCAACGAGTATCCAGTATCCAGCAACAAGGTTTACGTAATCCGCTCAATCGGTTTCCAGTAAAGCTGTTTAATCTTTGCAATAAGGGACGGTATCTTTTCATTCATAGATGCCAGCAGGGAATAAAGGACAGGGACAACAACAAGTGTTAAAAAAGTTGCGATCATAAGGCCGAAAATGACCACTATCGCCATGTTTTGCCACCACTGTGTTGATGAACTCACTAAAGATATACTCATTTTATGAAAATCAAAAGAGACACCGGTTACCATTGGAAGAAGGCCTAAAATGGTTGTAACAGCCGTTAAAATTACCGGCCTAAGCCTTGTGGCACCGGCGGATATAACAGCTTCTGTGATTTTCATACCCCTTTGCCTGAGTTTGTTTGCATAGTCGATTAAAACAATAGCATTATTTACCACCACACCGGCCAGGGAAATAACTCCGACTCCCGACATGATGATGCCAAAGGGAGATCTTAATACAGCTAGCCCGAGAAAGGCGCCGCCAAGGGATAAAATAACGGATGTCAAAATAATCACAGGTTGTTCCACTGAATTAAACAGGGTCACCAGTATAAGAAAAATTAAGAAAATAGCGATAATAAATGCTTTTGTTAAAAATTCTTCCGATTCCTTCTGGAATTCAAACTCTCCTGTGAACTGAATCCTGTAACCTGCCGGAAGTTGAAATTCTTTCAGCAATTCTTCTGCCTGCTGTCTTGCCACAGGCCCGGGCACCTTGGTTTCATCAACATTTGCCTTAACCGTTACCACACGATCGTGATTGATTCTCACTATATCTCCGATGCTGCCGGTATAATCGATTGAGGCGATGGTCGTAAGGGGAACTATCTGGCCTGAAGGTGTTGGAAGCATAAGTTTATGCAGAACATTGGTCATCTTCCGGTCATCTTCAGTAAGTGTTACGGTAATGTCAAAGTCCTCATCACCTTCATGATAGGTAGATATATCCAGGCCTTTATATGCGGTTTTTAAGGCAAACCCTATTGCATCTGTGGAAAGTCCGAACAGGGCTGCCTTTTGACGATCTATCCTGATCCGTACGGACGGGATACCTTCAACATAATCATCCTGGATATCCTCAACAAATGGAATCTTTGCGATGATTTTCTGAATCTGCTTTGCAATATTTCCCAGGACACGAAAATTATCTCCGGAGATTTCAATGTTTATCGGCGCGCCGGTGGGTGGGCCTCCTTCCTGCTCTGCAACGGTTATTCGCGCTCCAGGTATGTCTTTTACACGCCTTCTTATTTCTTCCAAACTTTCGGATGAAGGTCTTTTTCTATCTTCCAGGTCAAGAAACTGAATACCTATATGGTTGGGCAGGTTGGAAGCAAAGGAAACCCCTCCTGAGGTTTCTATTGCCTTAGAATAGATATATTCGATATTATTAAGATCGCTTGGCCCGTAAAACTCCTCTCCCCCTGCTTTTTGATGTCGCTTTGGTTTAAAAGAAGCTTCGTAAAGGTCAAGGGAAAGCGTTCCATTAACATTATTTATACCGCATACCGCCATCTCAACCTTTTTAATGATCCGGTCAATATACTCCAGATCTGCTCCTTCAGGGGGATCAATATTAACATATGCACTGTCAGGGTCTATATCAGGAAAGAACTCAACCGGTTTTTCAAGCCCCACTGCAAGAAGCCATATTTGATAAAGTAAAATTAAAAATGAAAATGAAATAAAAAGTACGACCAGGCGGTGACCGAGTGCCTTTTTAAGAAAATGGGTATATAGGGTGAGTATTAATCCCCTTATTTCAACCGGCTTTTCACCTGAAGCTGAAACCTCATCAGCGCTCATACCACCGTGGGATTTTGGTCTTTCTTTTAACCTCATGAAAATTGCGGCAAGAGCCGGATTTATTACCATGGCGACAAACAGACTGGAAGATAGCGTAACAATAAGGGTAATCGGCAAATATTTCATAAACTCGCCCATGATTCCCGGCCAGAAAATCATGGGGAAAAAAGCGGCCAGAGTTGTTATAGTAGAGCCTATTACAGGATAAGCCACTTCTGAAGTAGCTTTCATGGCTGCCTGGACACGCGGCACACCCTGCTCCATGTATCTGTACACATTTTCAATAATAACAATCGCATTATCTACGAGCATGCCGAGCGCAAGGGTCAAGGAAAAAAGGACCACCATGTTAAGGGTTATACCGAGTGCATAAAGAATTATAAAGGAAAGGAGCATGGAAAAGGGGATGGCAAGGCTTACCAGAAGCGCGTTTCTGAATCCAAGTGCAAATAATAATACTATAATTACGAGGATAAGTCCTGAAATAATATTATTTTCCAGATCGGCAATCATGAGACGGACTTCTTTTGCGCGGTCCATGAGCTTGGTTATCCGGGTTCCCTGGGGCCATGAATGCTGCTTGTATTCAATAAGCTCATCGATTTTATCCGTAATTGCGATGATATTTTCACCCACACGTTTTTTTACAGTAATATTTACAGCAGTGCGGCCGTTTAAACGGGATCTGCTGGTTTCGTCCTTGAACCCGTCAACCACACGTGCAAGGTCTTTAAGATAAACAGGTTTTCCTTCAAATGAACTTACTACCAGATAGTATATCTCTTCCGGTGATTCAAACTCTCCGGGAACACGGAGCTGATACCTGCCCTCCCCTAAAGTAATCGAACCTCCTGAAGTGTTCTGATTTTCACTGTAAACTGCGTTTTGAAAGGCGGTTATTGGAATCCGGTAATATGCGAGTTTATCCGGGTCCACTTCAATACGGATTTCACGCTCGCGACCGCCTGTCACCTCTGCTTCAAGCACACCGGGAATCGATTCGATCTCTTCTTCAAGATCGTCGGCAATCTCTTTTAGACGCGTAATTCCGCAGGTTCCGGAAAGAGAAAAAACAACAATCGGCATTTCGGAAAAATTTACCTCAAAAACCGATGGATCATCTTCTAGATCTCCTGGAAGTTCTTGTTTTGCCTCATCAACCTTGTCTTTTACTTTTTGGATAACATCATCTATATCCGTGCCTGGAAGAAACTCTATGTTGATTTGAGAAAGGCCTTCTGAACTTACGGACTGGATCTTTTTAACACGGTCAAGCCCCTTTAGCTTTTTTTCGATTTTAATCGTAATGGACGTTTCAATATCAGAAGAGGAAACACCCTTATAACTGGTAGATACAAAAACATTGGGAATTGTAATATCCGGCTCGCTTTCCCTTGGAAGAATGCTGTAGCAGTAGATTCCGACAGTTAAGATTATAATCGCCAGGACAACTACGCTGATCCGGTTTTTTATTGCTGTATTTGAAACTATCATTTCAAGATTTCTTTCGGGTCCTTTACACTGCGAACCACATTTACCTTTTCACCGTCATTTACACTTCGCTGTCCTACAACGATTACCTTTTCACCGGCCTTAAGACCCTTTTTAATTTCAACACGCCATCCTTCCAGCAAACCCAGTTCAACTTTTCTTAAATGAGCCCTATGGTCATTTATGATATAAACGATATGGCCTTTATCCCGTGAGATAACAGCATAAAGAGGAATCGAGATACCTTCAGGGATCTCCTTTTTTATAATCTCGACACGTGCAAACATGTCAGGCAATATTTGTTTATTTTTATTTTCAAGCACAATGTCCAGGTTATAAAGACGCGCCATGGAATCGGCAGTACTTGATAAAAAATGCTTTTTCCCTTTAAATATTTTCCCGTCCAGCGCATCGATAGTAACATCAAAATCTGTTAAACTGCGGACAGCAGCCACATCCGACTCTGGAATTCCTACTTTAACCTTTACACGATCTGTTTGCAAAATTTCAGCCACAGGGTCTGCAATATTTAAATACTGACCCTCTTCTATAAAAATGCGATTAACAACTCCGGAAAGAGGGGCTATTATTTTGCACCTGTCAAGGTTCAGCGCAGCATTGTCCATGACAGCTTTAGAATTTTCAGCCTGTGCAAGTGCATTGTCAAACTCGGATCGGGTTGAAAGTTGTTCTTTGTAAAGTTTTTCAATGCGCTCAAAATCCGCAAGAGCGACTTTGTAAGATGCCTTTGCAGATTTTAGGGAGTTTTCATAATCCCGAAAATCGACCATGGCGATGATATCACCCTTTTTTACTGCAGCTCCATCTTCAAGGGCCTTTTTTGTGACCTTTCCAAGAACTTCCGCGAGGATCTGAAGCTTTACCCATGGCTCAATTACTCCCGGCAGGCTGATGCGATCTTTAATCGGCATGGGAACAAGATCAAGGGCGACTACATTTACAGCAGGGCGATCTTTTTTAAGGCTGGCTAATTTTTCAGCTTTAAGGGCTTTGCTCTCTGCTTTAATCCACACAAAAAGCATAACGACAATAAGCAGAAGAAAAATAAGGGAAAGAGCCGGAAGAGCGCCCCAGATCCGTTTTAACCATTTTTTCTTAACAGACTCTGTCTGATTGTCATCTTTTTTATATTCCATGATTTATTTTCCTGTTTTTGCTTTCAACCTACTTGTTATCTCTTCTAAAAATGTTCCTCTTGCACGGTGTAATTTTAATCCGGCCAGCCGCCTGTTGTATCTTGCTTCTAAAAGCCTGATTTCTGATGTCACAAGGAGAGTGTTGGCATCCATAGCATCGATACTGTTTGCACGTCCGTATTTAAACTGCTTTGTGACAGCATTGTAATTTTCACGTGCAAATTCAAGTTGATCTTCAAGGGATTTTAAAACACTCGTTTGAGTATGCAAATCAAGATATGCCTCTTGGACTTCAGTCGCTATTTCTTTGGACATATCTTTTTCGGCAAGCTCTGCCTGACGATTTTTGGCCATAGATTCTTTTATCTGGGCATTTCTAAGTCCGCCGTCAAAAATAGTAAAGTTGAGTAACACACCGACTGAAAGGCTTTCATCGTTTACCATGGAAGACTCCGGTTGCTGATCCATCTCTGTGTAAACGCCTTCCAGTGATACTGTAGGCCAGTAGTCGCTTTTAAAAAATTTAATTTCATCTTCAGAAATCTTTTTAGCAACAGCCAGAGATTTCAGTTCCGCCCTTTTTAAAAGGGCCTCTTGTTTTAATGAATCGAGATCATTCTCTAACAAACTGTCTTTATAAAAATCCGGCGCCTTTATTTCGTAATCATTATCAAGTCCCACAATACGTGAAAGAATGGTCTTTGCCAGCCTTAATTTATTCTTTGTATCTATAAGGGCTGCTTTTGCTTTTGACAGTTCTGCTTCTGCCCTGTATAGAGCGGTTTTGGTAACTGCTTCTATTTTCATCTGAACATTAACTGCATTTCTGTGTGTTTCAAGTCTATCAACATTTGCCATGGCAATATCAATGACATAAGCTGCCTTGAGCACATCGTAGTAAGCAGAAGCAACATAAAAAAGGTACTCTTCTTTAAGGGCATTAAGATCGTATTTGCTCTTTTCTATATTATCTTCGGTAATTCTCAAAGCAATAAACTCTTTGCCGTTTAATGTAAAAGACTGGTCGAACCTTGCACCCCAGGCTGTGGTCGACTCCGGCTGAAGAAGGGTTACGGAATCGGTTGCCATTTTCTCTTCGCTGTATCTTGTATAATTCCCGAATGCCGAAAACTTCGGTATCAGAACCGAGAAAGCCTTTTCCCGTGTTCTTTCGGCAATATAAAGATCTTCTTCGGAAATTTTGATCCTTTCAGATTGCATCAATGCAATCTGATACAGGTCGTCAAGGGAGTATGACTTTTCAGGAAAAGGTGTCAAGTCGCTTTCCTGTGCCCATAGATTTGTAGAGCCGGATATCAAAATAATAAATATTAAGATGGATGAGCCGGTTTCAAAACGTTTCAGTTTGTTCAAGTTCAAGGAAGGCGAAAATTTTAACCGCAGGAATACATGTAGTATTGCGAGGATTAAAATTTGAGCCTGACGCAGAAATTGGGCAGATAAGCGCAAGACTTCGAAATGGGGCGTTTTGAAATCGGCTCTGGATATATTAATTTTTCGCATGGTGTTTTTGCCTTCAGTACCTTAGGGCTTGCGTAAAATGGAAACCTATTTTCGGAGTCTACTTTGAGTATAAAATAATATTAACTTGTAAAGAATGTTTGTTCCAGTTGTAAAAAAATGTAAAAAAAGATTTTTCATTGTTGATGATGACTAACTCAGATAATGAAACTTCAGATGCAACAATTTGAACATCGAATGCTCAACATCGAACGTCGAATAAGGATATCGCTTCGCTCC
>DAOWEJ010000050.1 GCA_030638575.1 Deltaproteobacteria bacterium
ATTTGCAACTTGCATCCATATCAGGCGGTTCTGATCTTAACGGATGCTTTGCTCTTGGAAACCCCATGGGGCCGGTTTATGCAGGTGAGTTGCAGTGCAGGGGTCTTGGCATGAAAGTCGAAGCTTTTGACGATAATGGAAGGCCTGTAGTTAATCAACAGGGAGAGCTGGTCTGCACAGCGCCATTCCCATCAATGCCGATATATTTCTGGGAAGATCCTGAAAACAGCAAATATCACAGCGCCTATTTTGATGTCTATCCAAATATCTGGCGACACGGAGACTTTATAGAGATCAATGACATGGGCGGCGTAACGATGTACGGGAGATCTGATGCAACCTTGAATCCCGGCGGTGTGCGAATCGGAACAGCCGACATTTATCGTCTGGTGGAGCAGATGGACGAGGTGGAAGACTCTGTAGTAATAGGTCAAAACTGGAAGAATGATATTCGGGTAATCCTTTTTGTCAAGCTTGCGCAGGGGTATGAATTAACCGAGGAGATAAAAGGGAAAATAAAAAGTGTTTTAAGGGCAAATGCATCACCCCGTCATGTGCCGGCAAAGATATTAAGCGTGCCTGCAGTTCCCTATACTTTAAACATGAAAAAGGTGGAGCTGGCAGTCAAGAAAGTTGTAGAAAACAAACCGGTGCTCAATAAAGACGCCTTGAGCAATCCTGAAGCGTTAGATTATTATGCGAACAGAAAAGAGCTGCAAGAAGATTGAATATTTCATCAAATTTTAGGTATGTGTTTACATTTTCATAATATGGCATTATTATAATTGTTTATAACCATATAATGAAAGGAAATAATAAGATGAAAGTAGCTGTTAGTTCAAGTGGAAAGGATTTGAACGCACAACTCGATCCTCGGTTCGGAAGATGCGCTTTTTTTATGATTGTGGAAACGGATGATATGAGCTTTGAAGCTTTTGATAATGAGAGTATAGCGCTTGGCGGGGGAGCCGGTATTCAATCGGCACAGTTTGTCGCATCAAAAGGGGTTAAAGCCGTAATTACGGGCAACTGTGGCCCCAATGCAGTACAAACACTTTCGGCGGCAGGAATAGAGTTGTTTACAGGACAGGCGGGAAGTGTAAAAGAAGTTGTTGAAAGATATATAAATAGAGACCTAACACCGACAGAGGAAGCTAACGTGGACAATCATTTCGGTATGGGTGAAGAGCCTATACCTGCTCCTGCGGCTTCATCCTCTGGTGCCGGCATGGGTATGGGCGGTGGCAGAGGTATGGGCGGCGGAAGAGGTATGGGTGGCGGTGGAAGGTGTATGGGCGGAGGAGGCGGAAGAGGTATGGGCGGAGGAGGCGGAAGAGGTATGGGTCGCGGTATGGGGATGTCTGGAGTTGGCATACCAAGCCAGGCAGGTTCCGGTCAATTACCGAAGACGGAGGAATTGAAACGTTTGAAAGATCAGGCCGGGAACTTGAGCAAACAGATGGAAGAAATCCTGGCTCAAATCAAAAAATTGGAGCAAAGTGATTAACAAGAGAAAGATTGCAACGCAAGCTTAAGGTGTTTATATTAATAGTGTTGTTAGTATATCGAAATCTGAACATAGAAAAATCGATAAGGGTAATAATTTAGCGTTTTAAAAAGCCGCATTCAGATAATCCGGTTTTAAGACGTGTCGAACTCAGGCACTTGTCCGCCTCTGGAGGATAAGTAAGCGTAAAGAAAGAACAGATGCAATCCTTTTATAAAAAACTTACTAAACAAACACATTCTTTGCCTTGCATATAAAATGTGCTTATTTGTTGTACTTTCTTAACGCTTACTAATACCTTCAAACAGAGACCCGCCTTAAAACCGGATCACCTGAATGCTCATTTAAGCATATTTTTCAACAGGTTAAATTAATACTGATAAGGAAAGACTTATATGAATAACAGGTTCGATAATTTTGTGCAGGAGTTGCAAGATCAGATATATGAGGAAACCAGGGAAGAATACGGAGAAGCAGCATATCAGCGCTGGCGTAATCCACTTTATATAGGAAGGCTGCCTGACCCTGACGCACATTCCAGTATTAAAGGGACGTGTGGCGATACAATTGAAATTTTCTTAAAGTTTGAAAATGGCCATGTGAAGGAAGCGTCATTTATAACGGACGGCTGTGGATCAAGCATGGTATGCGGCTCTTTTGCAGCCGAGATGTCAATGGGGAAATATCCAGAGGGACTCTTTGAGATTACCGGAGAAGCCATTCTGGATAAACTTGGAGAGTTCCCGGAAGAAGACAAACATTGCGCTTTTCTTGCTGCTGAAACTCTTCACAAAGCGGCAAATGATTATATGATTAAGAAAACCAAATAGGCTGGAAAGCTGGGAGGCTGGGAAGTCAGGAAGCCCCAAGCCTCTTGGCTCCATAGCCTCCCGGCTTCTGTGCCCTTTATGCATTGGAGTTTAAACAAATAATGTGAGCCAATTTCAAAACGTCCCCTTTTGTCCGATATCTGCGTCAGGCTCAAATTTTAATCCTCGAAATACTCTATGTATTCCTGTGGTTAAAATTTTTGCCTTCCTTGATCTTGAACAAAAATGAACATTTTGAAACTGCCTCATGCAATTCCGGTTTACCCGGATCAGGAGTTATTACCATGATTATAAGTATTGCAAGCGGAAAAGGTGGAACCGGTAAAACAACTGTTGCTACAAACCTTGCCATGGCAATAGGTTCTGATGTCCAGTTGCTCGATTGTGATGTTGAAGAGCCGAATGCCCACCTTTTTATTAATCCTGTTTTTAAGAAAACAGAAACTGTTTTCGCACCTGTTCCGGAAATCGATGAAAAAAAGTGCACATATTGCGGGAAATGTGATGATATATGCCAGTTTAAGGCGATCGTTGTATTCGGTGAAACTATACTCTCCTTTGAAGAGCTTTGCCACAGTTGCGGCGGATGTATGGAAGTTTGCCCTGAAAAGGCTATTACGGAAAAGGGACGGGAGTTGGGCATTATTCAAAAAGGTGAACGCAATTCCATTGAATTCATTCATGGAAAACTGAGAGTGGGTGAAGCCATGTCTCCGCCTCTAATCAAAAAAGTTCGTTCTTTTACAAGGCCGGACAAACTAACTATAATTGACGCTCCTCCTGGAACATCATGCCCCGTCATTACATCAATGAAAGATACCGACTTTATACTTCTTGTTACTGAACCAACCCCTTTTGGACTTCACGATTTAAAACTGGCGGTTGGTGCAGTCAAAATACTCGGTATACCCTGCGGACTGGTAATTAACCGCTCTGATTTGGGAGATAATAAAGTAAAAGAATATGCAGAAGAGGAAAATCTGCCGGTTCTCATGGAAATACCTTTTGATAGAAAAATAGCCGAGGCATACTCAAGGGGAGATATGATTGTAAAAGTAATGCCTGAATTAAAAGACGAATTTTTAAAGCTCTATCAGGCGATTAAGGATATAGCGGAATAACCATCAGGAGAAGTATTTATGAAAGAGTTGATAGTCATAAGTGGTAAGGGGGGGACCGGCAAGACCAGTTTGATGGCGGCTTTTGCGTCACTGGCTGAAAACAAGGTTCTTTGCGATGCCGATGTGGATGCAGCAGATCTTCATCTTATAATGAATCCTGCGGTTAGAAAACAATCTGATTTTCAGTCGGGCTATACGGCAGATATTGACAGGGAAAAGTGCACTGAGTGTGGCCTGTGCCTTGATTTATGCAGGTGGAGTGCAATTAATGACGAGTATGAAGTAAACCCTATTGAATGTGAAGGCTGCGGTGTTTGTGTATATTTCTGCCCTGAAAAGGCCATAGACTTTCCGTTAAACACATGTGGCGAGTGGTATATTTCAGACACGCGCTTTGGTCCCATGGTTCATGCAAGGCTTGGAATTGCAGAGGAAAATTCCGGTAAGCTGGTATCCCTTGTGCGCCAGGAGGCTAAAAAACTCGGTGAAGACAAAGGGCTTGATCTCATTCTTACGGACGGTCCTCCGGGTGTTGGTTGTCCTGTAATTGCTTCGATCGGTGGAGCCAGTGCCGTTCTCATTGTTACCGAACCGACTATTTCCGGTAAACACGATATGGAACGAGTTGTCCAACTGTCCGCCTATTTCAAAGTTCCGGCCATGATCTGCGTCAACAAATTTGATCTCAATGTGGAGTTAACCAGGGAAATTGAAAACTATGGAAAAGAAAAGGATTTAATCTGTGTAGGTCGTATCCCTTTTGATCCGGTTTTTACAAAGGCCATGGTTCAGGCGCAGACCGTTTTTGAATATAATACGGATTCAGAAACTATCCGGGATATTAGAAACATCTGGGGAAAGGTGGCAAGGGAGCTCGAGATTTGAAAGTCAGCTATTTATTTCATAAACCTCATCCATCTTTTCCGAATAAGATTTTATTATATCATGCTGGTTCCGGGTCAAATATTTGAATTTCACTCCAATCCCCTGTGAGCCGCTCCATATGATTTCACCGGTGAGCTTAAAGGGTTTTCGATAATTGCTTAATGTAAAAGTCATTATTATTTCATTTCCCACCGGAAAAAGGTTTTTTGTTTCGATAAATACGCCAAAAGTACTTATATCCAGCATGAAACTTCTGAATTTCCGTTTTTCAACTATATAATCGACGCTTATTAAACAGGGCTTTCTCAAATGACCCCTTTTATCAAGGTTACCCGATTTAACCACTGCTTCCTCCAGTTGTTTCATAAGGACTAACTGCTTGTCATCAGGCATGTCTATAATAAGCTTGAACAAGTGGGTAGTGAAGCTATCCTTTAGTAATTGTTTTAATAGAATCAATAACTGTTCTTCGGAGATATTATTAATCATCCTGAACAAGCGGGCGGTTGTGGTATATTTATTCGATTCTTTTTCGGAAGTAGTCACAATAGTACTCCTTACCATACCGAGCTAAAACTCAATTAGGGTTGTCTGTTGCATAAACCACAAACAACAGACAATTGCTTTAGCCTAATCCGCCAAAGTACGGTGGCGGACTGAAATTTAAAACCTAATGAATTCGTAAAAAGTCCGATTTAGACGGTTTCGTAAAAAGTTCAAATTCCCCCGCTAAAAAGCAGCGGGACAAGAAAGGCGTGTCCCGCTAAAGCGGGATAATCACAAGAAGTACTGATCGTACGTTGAATGATTACGCAATGCAGCACAACGTCCCGCTGAACTGAAGCGGGAGACTTTTTACGAAACCGTCAATTATGTGATGGACTATTAAAAAGTACCACCGATGGCTAAGTAGAAAGTTCCATATACAAGGCGCAGTGGTTTTTCAGGGACGAGGCAATACATGTAGTATGCCGAGTTCCTGAAAAACCGCTGCAACGCAGTAGATGGGACTTTCTACGACGCCATCAATTATGGTCAGCCCATAAATACGGAGATCACGTCTTTTCTGGCGTTGACATGCTGTATTGTAATCCTGATAAGGTCTTCCGGTTTTAATACAATACCGCTTGATATGGGCAGATCGCACTCTATCATATATTCCGGAATAAGTATCTGGTAATTATTTCTGCGCCTTGTAAGTACAATAGCCCCTTGTTTTTGGCCTACTTTTCCTTCAAGATATTTTAATATCCAGTATCGGTTGCGCCGTTGCTGAATCCTTGATACATTGCTTACAGGGAGTTCAAGAGATTGAATGATTTTGTCTATCTCTTCGTGGGTATACGGTTTTTCAAGGCCAAAAGCGGACCGCAGCTGTCTCTGGGTAACGAGATCAAAATACCTCCGGATTGGTGATGTAGCCGTGATATATGCATCTAATCCAAGTCCTGAATGCTGGTGGGGTTCGGGTCCTAAAATGAACCGGCTCAGATGTCTTCGCTGCATATAATTTTGAAACAAAGTCCCTTCATCTCCTTTGTACAAACGTTCCCTCGGACCTGGTTGAGATCTGAAAATTGCCGAAATCTTATGTTCCGCCAGAAATTTTGCCATAAGCCAGTTACCCATAATCATCAATTCTGCAACCAGCATCCTGCCCGGACTCTCTCTGTTTATCTTGCTTACGGTTATTTCACCATCTTTATCTATCCAGACATTGATATCAGGAAGGGTTATCTGAACGGCCCCTGATGCAAGCCTCTCCTTGCGATATTTTTTTGCAATATCATGAAGAATAAAAATCTCTTTGTTTTCATCTGCCAGCAGATTAACATCATAATATGAAAGCTGATTCTTAACCCGAATCAGGCTTGGAATAATTTCATAATCGATTATGTCTGCAGCAGGACTCAGCTTTACCATTGTGCTGATGGCAGGCCTTAATTCACCGGCTTTTAAGCTGCAAATATTTTCAGCAAGAGATGAAGGTAGCATGGGGATTTTTCCGTCGGGCATATAAATAGAACTTCCGCGCTCAAATGCTTCTTTATCGATAATATCCCCTTTTGTTATAAAACTTCCCACATCGACAATATGAATACCCAGGCGATAATAATCCCCCATATCTTCTATACTTAAAGCATCATCGTAATCGAGGGTCGATTGCCCGTCTATAGTCATAAGGGGAAGATCGGTCAGGTCTTTGCGTCTGCTTCCGGGTAGGGCCGACATATGTGAAGCGGTAGTAAGGCTTGAAAGATCAGACGCTTTTTCAATGACTCTGTCAGGGAAAGTTGTTAATATATCATATCGATAAAGATCTATATTTTCATTTTCATCAAATTCCCCAACCTTTACAAGGATCTGAAAAATTACGCTTAAATAATTGATGTCGGCCTTGGCAAGCATAGCTTTCCCAAGTCCATAATAGATGCTTTCTTTTTCAAAAATGTAAGTCGACTTTAAAATTTTGATAAATTCTAATTTTTCGTCGGACAAAGGTTCGGATAAGAAAAAGTTTTCACTTAGTACACTTTTTATCCAGTTTGCACCTTCTATGATGATTCGATTTTTCCTGGCAGCCTCTTTTTCCCGATTGGCAATCTGTATAACCTGCTCCTGGGAATTGGGGAAAAAACGATCAGTGTTAAATTTGAAATAAAGCCTGTTTTTGAAAAACGCCCTGACAACTGCTGATTCGTGGTCATATGAGGGATTATCCGGGAAACAGAATTCAGTCATTGTGCTAAGGTCTATCCATTCCTGTTCTGTATTCAGGACTTCCCATAATTTCTTTATATGTACCTGGCTGATCAGTTCATTCCGACGACCGGCGATCTCTTTTAAGGTTTTAACCATCTTGTTCCTGCCTGAAGAAACATCAATGTAATTTTTACACCGGTGTGACAGGCGGCTTGCAGACATGTTTACTTCCCTGTTTTTTTCGGTAAGCAGCTTAAGGCGGTGGTTTTTGACCTCAAGAACAACCGCACACATTATTTTCTGCTGGTCAATATATTCAACAATATTTCCTGATTTCATAACTGTTTATGATACCAATCGGCAGCGAGAAAGTCAATGTACGGATAAACAAACTTAGACGGTCTCGTAAAAAGTCTCCCGCTTCAGTTCAGCGGGACGTTGTGCTGCATTTCGTAATCATTCAACGTACGACAAGTACTTCTTGTGATTACCCCGCTTTAGCGGGACACGCCTTGAATTTGAACTTTTTACGAAACCGTCTAAATCGGACTTTTTACGAATCCATCAATTTTGAACCTGTGAACGCCTGCACAAACTCTATGCTTGTTGAAGCAAAAACAAAATTCCCATTTATCGGGAATGTTGAATTGCTGCAACTAAATCCCTTGCAGTTATTGAATGTAACAACTATATTTGATGAATTCGTATAAAGCCGAATTCAGCAGTCCCGCCCAGGCGGGATTAAGTTTTAATATTTATGTTTTATGCCCTTAGTTGTAAATTTGTTGTTTTTAATGGCAAATAATAAAACCAATCACGAAAACACGAAATAGGGAAAGCACGAAATTATAATTTTATCTTTTTCGTCCTTTCCTGATAAAAAATCTTTTTCTTTTCAGGAAGTCATCAAAGATAAAAAGCGATCTTTTGGATGAATATGAAATCGATAAATTTAATCAAACCATATTTTATTGAAAACCGGTTTTCTATTTTTTGCGGACTTGTGTGTCTTATTATCGTTGACCTTTTACAACTTTTTATACCCAGAGTCATAAAATGGGCGGTGGATGATCTTACGGCTTTGCAAATCAATTTAAAAGGGCTTTTTCTTTACAGTATTTACATGGTGGGAATTGCATTAACAATAGGGATTTTCCGTTATTTTTGGCGGTGTTGTCTCCTCGGAACATCCAGGCACATCGAAGAAGGTCTGCGAAACGCACTTTTTGCCCATATACAGACCCTTTCAGCTTCATATTTTGATAAAGCAAAGACCGGTGATCTGATGGCCCATGCAACTAACGATATTCAGCAGATTCGCATGGCAACCGGTATGGGCATGGTCGCTCTCAATGATGCCGTCGTACTCGGTATAGCGTCCATCGGTTTCATGGCATACATAAATATAAAATTAACCTTGCTTGTCCTTATTCCAATGCCGTTAATTGTCATGGGGACACGGTTTTTCAGTAAAAAAATGCACCGGAGTTACCAAGAGGTTCAGAGTGCGTTTTCAGATTTAACCGAAGTAGTGAGGGAACGGTTTGCAGGGATCAGAATAGTAAAAGCCTATAACCGGCAAAATTATGAGACCAAAAAGGTGGAAGCGATGTCAAAGGCCTATGTTAATAAAAATTTAAGTCTTGTTAAAATCGTCGGTTCTTTTTTTCCAATGATGCTTCTATTTTCAAATATAAGCCTTGCCATTGTACTTTATTTCGGGGGGAGGCAGGCAATTTCGCTTACTATCACTGCCGGAGATTTTGTTGCATTTATAAGCTACCTTGGAATCCTTACATGGCCGATGATGGCCCTGGGCTGGGTAACAAACCTGATTCAAAGGGGAAGGGCTTCCCTCGACAGGTTAAATAGAATTTTACAGACTCAGCCTGAGGTTGTAAATCTGCCTGATGCAAAACCGGCATACAGGATCAAGGGGGGCATTATCTTCGAAAATGTTTCATTTTCATATGAACATGGCGCTTTTCCGGTACTTTCCGGCATTGATATTGACCTTAAGCCGGGTAAAATTCTGGGTATTGTGGGCTCCCAGGGTAGCGGTAAAACAACCTTTTTAAGCCTTATACCAAGGCTTTATGATGTGACTCATGGTCGAATTTTACTGGACAATGAAGATATTAAAGCAATCCAAATTGGCGGGCTAAGATCCCATATTTCGTTTGTGCCCCAGGAACCATTTTTATTTGCAGGAACTATCCGGGAAAATATCATATTAGGCAAAAATCATACTAAAAACCAAGAATTGATAAGGGCATCAATAGATTCGGCCCTTTACGAAACGATAAAATCGTTTCCGGACGGCTTTGATTCTGTCACAGGGGAAAAGGGTATAATCCTGTCAGGTGGACAAAAGCAGCGTATTGCCCTTGCACGTGCACTTTTACAGGATACATCCGTTCTGATCTTAGATGATCCCATCAGCCAGGTTGATCTTGAAACAGGGACGTCGATTATAAACACCATAAGGGCCATGGCAGGTTTTAGGACTATCATTATTGTTTCGCACCGCCTGTCTGCAGTCCAGTTTGCAGATCAGATTATCACACTCGACACAGGCCGCATTGTGGAATCAGGCACCCATGCCCGGTTAATGAAAAACAACCGGTATTATGCAAAAACATATCGCCTCCAGGAAATTGAGGAGGGGTTAGGCACTTAACGACGTAAATCAATATTATGCAACCAGATTTTGGATATTTTGAGGAAGAAAAGCTTGGCAAGCCCTATGACGTGAAACTGCTTAGCCGGCTATATCCATATGCCAGGCCCTATAAAGTTATGCTATTTTGGTCAATTATTCTTGTTATATGCATAACCCTGCTCGACCTTTCTCTTCCCTTTGTTACCAAGATAGCAATTGACCGGTATATCGTGCCGCAAACAGATGCAATCGAAGCCCGGCTGACAAAGGAGCCTGAAAGTAAAAGCAGATATTTAAATGCCGACATGTCTGATCCTGAAATACGGGCGGTTGTCAGCAAATACAAAGAACTGTTTGCTATAGAAGAAACAGATGCGCGAATTTCCTATGAAAAGCTCAGTAGTCTGGAAAAAGAAGACCTGGCGGTATTACGCAAAGATGATTTTGCCGGGCTTGGTATACTCACCGCCATATTCCTTGTCATCATACTGGTTAACTTCGGGATAAATTTCATACAAAAAATGATAATGGAGTTTGCAGGCTATATGATTATGCATGATCTGAGAATGAAACTCTTTGCGCAAATTCAAAAATTATCGGTCGAATTTTTTACAAAAAATCCGGTCGGCAGGCTCGTTACAAGGGTTACCAATGATATTCAGAATATGCATGAACTTTTTACATCCGTTATATCAATTGTCTTTAAGGATCTGTTTTTACTACTTGGAATCGCAATAGTTCTTATCAGTATGAACTGGAGACTGGCTCTTATATCTTTCACGGTGCTTCCTTTTGTTCTTTATGCTTCAATCGTTTTTTCCGGCAGAGCCAGGGATGTCTTCAGAGAGCTGCGGATTAAAATAGCGGAAATCAACACGCGGTTTTCCGAGACCATTGGCGGGATAAGGGTTATCCAGCTTTTTAGATGTGAAGAAAATAATTTCCATAGCTTTAAGGGACTGAACCATGAAAACTATCTGGCAGGCATGCGGCAGATCCGGGTTTTGGCGGTATTTATGCCCCTTATAGAAGTCTTAGGGGTATTTGCGGTTGCGATTGTAATTTTTTACGGTGGAAACGATGTAATTACCGGAGGCCTGAGCCTTGGCGCTCTTGTTGCCTTTATTACTTATATAAAAATGTTTTTTCGTCCTATCAGGGATCTGGCAGAAAAGTATAACATCCTCCAGAATGCCATGGCGTCGGCCGAAAGGATATTTTTGATATTAGACAGCCGGAGCATATTACCTCAAGTTACTTTAGACTCGATAAATATGGCGTCGGATTTAAATATGATAAAGGAGATTTCCTTTGAGAATGTTTCCTTTGGTTATGTTCCAGGTGAAATAGTCCTTTCAGGGATCTCATTTAAAGTCAGGAAAGGGGAAACGCTGGCTGTGGTCGGACCCACAGGTTCAGGCAAAACTTCTCTGATTAATCTGATTGTTCGCTTTTATGTTCCTGAATCGGGCCGGGTTTGCATAAACGGAAGGGATATTCGTGAATTTGAAACTTCGATTCTCAGGTCAAAAATGGCGCTGGTTATGCAAGAGCCTTTTTTATTCACAGGGTCAATTCGGGAAAATATTTTTCAGGGGAAAAAAGATCTTTCAGAGCAGGAACTGGAAAATAATTTAAAGGTTTCAAACTGCAAAGACCTTGTCGACAGGCTGCCGATGGGTTTAGAAACAGTGTTGGCCAGTGGAGGAGCATCTATATCAAGCGGTGAGCGCCAGTTGATATCTATTGCAAGAGCTTTTGCCCGTGATCCGCAGCTTATATTGTTTGATGAGGCTACGTCATTTATTGATTCCCAAACAGAAAAAAAGATCCAGGAGGCTCTTAATAACCTGATGATAAGGAGGACATCCATCGTCGTAGCCCATCGTCTTTCAACCATCCGCAGTGCCGACAAAATCATTGTGCTCAGCAAGGGGCGTGTCATCGAAACCGGAACCCACATAGAATTGATGGAAAAGAAAGGGTTTTACTACAGATTAAATCAGTTGCAGAACCAGACAGACCCCACCTCTATTTTACATTAAACAGAAATTTACAAACTCATTATGAGGTAAACTTGAGGCTGTGGGCAATTATATTTAAGAACGTCTGAAACTCGCGCATAAGTGAGCGTAAATTTCTGTTAAAACAAAATCGGGATTATATGGTATCAAATCGATTTTTGAGTGGCATATATTTCTTGCCAAATCAATTTTTACATGATACAAAAATTCGATTATTAAGACAGGCTTAGAACTATTTGAATATATAAAAATTTTTGTAAGATATCGAAACGAGGAACATTAAGGGTCTGGTACCCGGTTCCTGCAATGTTAATTTATTTTATGAATAGGAGGATGATATATGGCTTTTAATGCAGTAGAAATGGCTGACTGGCAGATTTCCGAGGC
>DAOWEJ010000047.1 GCA_030638575.1 Deltaproteobacteria bacterium
AAGATATAGATTTTGTCTTTCTTTTTTATTCTTTTCATTGGAACCCAAACTTCGCCATACAGTGCGTGAGAAAAACTTCACTCCTTATGAGCTATAATCCCTGTGATCCCGGGGTGGAACAGATACCGGATGTGTGAGACCTTTGCAAAACGGCACTTTTCGAAGTCTCCGCTTATCTGCCCGATTTCTGCGTCAGGCTCAAATTTCGGCACGCAGTGAAGCTTTAGCGCTATCATAGAAATATTTTATATATTCCTGTGGTTGAAATTTTCGCCTTCCTTGAACTCGAACAGATAAGCGGAGACTTCGAAAATTACCATTTTTCAAAGGTCTCTGTATGTTAGCACAATTTATGCTTTTTTTTTATCACATTCGCGCAAACCGTTATTTAAAAAAACGATAGTCGTTATGGCTCTGGAAATTAAAAACCCCTGTAGGAACATCAGCAATTCAGAAAATAAAGTATCTTGATGTATAATAATAAACGTTTAGTCTAAAAAAAACCGTTTGTCAAGCAATATTTAGAATAAAAACAAGGCTATAGACTTTTTGTTTATGTGGCAAGTAAATGCCGATAAATGTAAAATTTATACCACTTTAATTCCCTATAATATTAATCAAGACTGCGCGATACATCAAAGTTAAGGAACAACAAACTAATTGCTTGCAAAAATCATGCAAGATCAGTTATTTTATGATTTTACATAAATTATTAAATAGTTAGCTTGACTGAAAGGAGAATAACATAAAAAACTATTAAATTAATTTCATAATTATTATTACATTTTTTACATATCAGATAATTTGGGTAACAATAAAAAAGGATAAAAGCGCAGGATAGCTTAGAGGGTTTGATAAGTTCTTATGAAAAATTTATCAGTTTTAAAATCATATAAACAGAAATTTACAAACTCATAATTGTGTTCCACATTTCTTGCACTGGCGGTGAAAAAGATTAATCATAGACCAAGAAAGTGCCTCGACTATCAGACACCACATGAAGTCTACTACAAAGAATTGGGTGGTGCAGTTGCAACCTGAATTTACCCTTTTTTACCACGGAGTTGCACGGAAATTTCACAGATACTAAAAAACTAAAATCCTGTGAGTCTCCGCGCAACTCTGTGATAAATTTTTTCAAAAGCTTAATCAGTTAATACTTCATTTACTTCTTTTTCTTCTTCCCCAATCAGTTTGGCTGCATCATCCATGGGTATTTCCTGGACTTTTTTAAGCTTGCGTTCAATGGCTCGGGTACGAACTTCTGCGGTATTTATTGTGTTGCTTGCTTCCTGGAGTTTCTTTTTCGTTTTCGCCAGAACATCACCGAATTTGCCGAATTCGGTTTTTACTACGCCCAGCAATTCCCATACTTCGCTTGAACGCCTTTCTATGGCCAGTGTCCTGAATCCCATATGAAGGCTGTTGAGAAGTGCGGCCAGGGTAGTCGGTCCGGTAACAACAATGCGGTATTCACGCTGGAGCATATCGCACAAACCAGGCCGGCGCAGCACCTCAGCATACAATCCCTCAACAGGCAGAAACATAATACCGAAATCAGTTGTGTTAGGGGGATCAATATACTTTTCCCTGATTTGTTTCGCTTCGGCTTTTATACGTATCTCCAGACTTTTTACAGCTTTTTCGGCCAGTTCCTTGTCCGCATTCTCCTGTGCATCAATAAGACGCTGGTAATCTTCCTGGGGAAATTTGGAATCTATAGGCATCCAGACGACTTTTTCCTTATCCGGATCTTGTCCTGGAAGTTTTATGGCAAACTCAACTCTTTCATTGCTATTGGTTTTCGTGGCAACATTAACATCATACTGATCCAAGGTTAAAATCTGTTCAAGAATATTGCCCAGTTGGATTTCGCCCCATGTACCTCTGGTTTTCACATTGGTTAAAACTTTTTTTAAATCACCTACCCCTGTGGCAAGAGTACGCATTTCTCCCAGCCCTTTATACACCTGCTCAAGGCGTTCGCTGACCTGTTTAAAAGATTCACCAAGACGCTTTTCCAGGGTAGATTGCAGTTTTTCATCAACCGTGGCGCGCATCTGTTCCAGTTTTTTGCTGTTATCCTCCTGCAATGTACGAAGCTGATTTTCCATTGCTTTTCGCATTGTCTCTAACTTATCCTCATTTAGTTTGGTCATATCTCCAAGTTGTTTAGAAAAGGAATCGAGCTGGCCTTTTTGCATACCGGCGTTTTCCGTCATCCGTTTTAGCAATGAATCACTGAAATCCTTTAAAGATTTACTCAGTTCCTCACGGGCATTTTTAGCGCTGCCGGCCGTTTCTTCCCGGTTTCGGGCGATCTCGTCTTTTATGACAAGTTCGGTTTGCTGATGCCTGTTTTCAAGGGAGGATAAATTTTCTTTCAGTTTAGCTATAGTCTCATCCGGTTTACGTTTTATTAGAATAACGAGAAGGATAATTGAACAAAGGGATAGCAAACCGGTGAGAATTAATAATATTTCATTCATTGCATAGTTCCTTTTTATATTTGTTTACCACGGATTTTCACGGAGATTTCACTGAATTATTTGATCCACTAAACATCGCAGACCACAAATTTCAGAATTCCTGACCTGTGTGCATATTTTCGAGGTGTTATGAAAGCTCAGTCGAAATATCAGATGCAACAATTTGAACATCGAACATCGAACGCTCAACATCGAACGTCGAATAAGGGTATCGCTTCGCTCCATTAGATTATAAAATTGAAACACCGAAGGTGTACAGTCATTCTATGTTCGACGTTGGATGTTCGATGTTGGACGTTCATTTTTTATTTTAGTTCATAGTTCAGTGTCTAATAGAATATGTTGCATTCAGATTTACGATAGTTCAGGAGACCTGAATTTTTTATCAGTGATATTCCGTACCCTTCCGTGGTGAAAAACTATACGGAAACGCACCTTTTGAGTCAAGGATTAATCCCTGGCATAATCCGCTGCGTTTGTTCCAATAATTGCATTATCAAGGAACTTCTTCTTGATAATGAAAGGCGGATCATGTATTTTGCATTCTGTATCGCATATAGTTCATAATGATAAGGAGACAGCTATGCCAAGAAGAGGATATTGGGCGGACAATTATGTCAGCAATAAACGTTCAGGTCAGGAGGCGATTCGCTTAATCAACCCTGGCCGGAGGGTCTTCATCGGTTCCTCCTGCGGAGAACCGCAACATCTTATCAGGACACTTTCTGAAGCTTCAAGCCGTTTGACTGATATTGAAATCGTGCGTTTGCTTGCCCTGGAAAGCACCCCTTTGACGCTGATTGCAAATAAAACAATGGATCATTCGTTAAACATCAGATCTTTTTACCTGGGTTCCGCCAAACCGCAAGGACTGGCAAGAAACCAGCGCTTTATAACCCCCATGAACCTTTCGGCTATTCCCCGTCTTTTCAGGAGCAGAAGACTCCCTATTCATGTAGCCATGATTCAGGTATCATCGCCGGATGATTTCGGGTGGATGAGTCTCGGTATTTCCGTGGATATCACACTGTCTGCAGCCCTGTCTGCTGATCTTGTTATTGCCCAGGTTAATTCCAGAATGCCGAGAGTCCTTGGTCAAAGCTTTATCCATGTAAATGATGTGGATGTTTTTGTCGAACATGATGAAGAGCTGCTCACAATCGGTGAAGCGCCCGAGCTGGAGACCGCAAATACAATCGGCAAAATCATCGCAAGGCTGATCGAAGATGGCTCCACCATCCAGATAGGTCTCGGCACAACCTCCCAGGCGGTCCTCACAGCTATGGCGGACAAGAATGATCTGGGCATACATACACAGTACCTTACCGATGACATAATGCATCTTATATCAAGAGGTGTCGTAACAAACCGCAAAAAAGGATTTAACGAAGGCAAGCTGGTGGCAAGCGGCGCCATCGGTTCACAGGCTCTCTATGAATTTGTGCATGACAATCCTGCCCTTGACTTTCATCCTTCGGATTATGTGAATGATCCGGGCATTATTTCACGCCACAACAGGATGGTCTCAATGAATGTAGCACTATCCATGGACCTGACAGGACAGGTTGCTGCAGATGCTCTTCCGCACAACCATTATACAGGTGTAACAGGTATGCTCGATTTTATCAGGGGAGCGGCTATGGCGGAAGGGGGAAAATCGATACTTATGCTTACCTCAACATCGAGAGACGGTAAAAAAAGCCGCATTGTTCCGATACTTGACACCGCTGTTGTTGTTCCAAGGGGCGATGCTCATTATGTGGTTACGGAGTTCGGAGCTGTGAATCTCTTCGGGAAAAGCCTTCAGGAGAGGGCAATGGCCATGATAAGTATTGCACATCCTGACTTTCGGAATGAGCTTTTTTATGCGGCAAAGAAAATAGGGCTGCTTAGCGAAACACGAACTTTAAAGGAATCGATTAAACACGGTGTTTATCCGTTTAAGCTTGAAGAAACCAGAGAGATCGACGGTGAAGAGGTAACCATCCGACCGGCGAAACCGGTGGATGAAAGAAGGATACAGGAACATTTTTATAACCTTGATAAAACCGATATTGTTTCAAGATTTTTTCATGAGAAAAAAAGTTTTGTGCGTGACGAGGCGGAAGGTGTGTCCCAGATAGACTATATCAAAGATCTGACTATTGTGGCTGTTGTCGGCGAGTTTGGGTTTGGAACGGTCGTTGGTATCGGAGAGTATCTTCTTGATCCGTCAAAAAATATCGCAGAAGTTGCTTTTTCCATAAGCAAAGAATTTCAGGGCAAGGGACTTGGGAAAATCTTATTACAAAAGCTTTGCATGGCCGCACGGGAAAATGGAATTGCAGGCCTGGTTGCCTATACCTCACCCGGGAACAAAGGTATGACAAAACTGTTTAATACCCTGCCTTTTAAAACAAAGACCTTCTTTGACGGCGACATGCTTTCGTTGACCTGCCGTTTTGATGAGGTGGAGTCTTGATGGCGTCGTAGAAAGTCCCATCTACTGTGTTGCAGCGATTTCTCAGAAACTCGGCATACTACATGTATTGCCTCGTCCCTGAAAAACCGCTGCGCCTTTTTATCCCGCTGATTTTTAGCGGGGGTATATGGAACTTTCTACTTAGCCATCCGACGTTTAAAGACTTTTTACGAACTCATCAACATTGAATCTCATTTAATTATAAAACGATATTTAATCATACTGGTCTATTGACAAATCAAAGATCCCAATATAAATAGATTATTTGATAAAATACAGGACAGACCGGCTTGCAATTTCAGTCCTGTGCTTTGTAACTTGTCGTTTTTATAAAAAATATCAGTTCGAGACCTTTGCATAACGGCACTTTTCGAAGTCTGTGCTTATTTGCCCGATTTCTGAGTCAGGCTCAAAACTCGGGATTTTCGACTTGAACTCGAACAAAAATTACCATTTTTCAAAGGTCTCAATTCGCCATTTCCATATTCTCTTATAACAATAATTCTACCGACGTAGATTTTAATAAAAAAACAGCTTAACGAAAGGGGGGTGAATTTAATTTTAAATCCGGGCATAATGTTTTTGCCCATTTGGTGTTAACAAATGAGAATTGCGGCTAAGAAAGCTTCAATTAATGATTTTCCATCTAAAGGAGGTAACATTGGGCTTTGAATTTTATAAAGAATCTTATACGGGAAGCATAAAGGAAATTTCCTTAGGAGACGGTGCAAAAGCGGTCACTGTCGGCGGTGAGACATGCTATCCTTTTTATCAGTTTGAAGGTGAAATGCCCAACAAACCAAGGATTGCAATGGAAATTTGGGACATG
>DAOWEJ010000054.1 GCA_030638575.1 Deltaproteobacteria bacterium
AAGGATATGGTGACTTCCGGGGGAGAAAATATCTTTCCTGTAGAAATTGAAGATGCCTTGATGGATCACCCCAAAATTGATGATGTAGCCTGCATAGGATACCCTGACGAACGTCTGGTGGAAGTTGTTCTGGCTATTGTCCAGCTTAAAGAAGGGGAATCAATGACGGAAGAAGAGGTCATCGAATTTGCAAAAACCAAACTGGCCACATACAAGGTTCCACGAAAGGTTCTTTTCGATCCGGTCCTAAGGAATCCCACAGGCAAACTTATGAAACCCCAGATGAGAGAAAAATATACCGGTCGCAAGGAAGCATTTCAAAAACTAGATTAATTGTAATATTTTTTGACAGGATTTACCAGGCGTCGCTTAAGCTATGCCGAGGCACGCAGGATATTCAGGATAAAAATCAGCCGGTGTTATCCTGACAATCTACACCTAAATCCTTATACTTTGTGTTTATTTCGTGTTTTCGTGATAAATTTTAATTTTTTGATAATGACAACAAATATTACTTTTAAGCACTTAAGGGAGTAAATCATGCTGATTACTGAAATCTTAGCAAGAAACGCCAGGGTTTATGGAAAGAAAGTTGCCCTTATCGAAAGGGATCCTGCCAAAAATACCCGCAAAGAGATAACCTGGGATCAATTTGACACAGAAGCAAACCGCGTTGCCAACGCCCTTATTGCAAAGGGAATTAAAAAAGGGGATAAGGTTGTCCATTTAATGATGAACTGCATTGAATGGCTTCCTGCTTATTTTGGTATTTTGCGTACAGGCGCATGGGCGGTGCCTCTTAATTTCAGGTTTTCAGCAGATGATATCAAATACTGCACTGAAATTGCAGAAGCAAAGGCTATTATCTTTGGTGAGGAATTTATCGACAGGGTAAATGATATAAAAAAGATCATCGATAAAACAGTTTTAAACTATATATTTATCGGCCCTGAAGAACTGCGGCCCGATTATGCCGAGCCGTATGCTGATTTTCTGTCATCAGGCCAAGAGTCGGACCCTAAAATTGAAATAGCTATAACTGACAGCGCAGCATTATATTTTACTTCCGGTACCACAGGCCAGCCAAAGGCTGTACATCTTACCCAGCGAAACCTTGAATTTTCCTGTTTTTTAGAAAACCGGCATCACAATCAGACACACGAAGACAACTTCCTGTGTATTCCACCTCTCTATCATACCGGTGCTAAAATGCACTGGTTCGGCAATTTTATTGTAGGTGCGAAAGCCGTGATTCTAAAAGGGATTCAACCGAAAGATATCTTAGAAGCAGTTTCGGAAGAAAAATGCACAGTTGTCTGGCTTCTGGTTCCCTGGGCACATGACATCCTGATTGCCCTTGAAAATAACGAGATAAAGTTAAGCGACTACAATCTATCCCAGTGGCGGCTTATGCATATCGGCGCCCAGCCTGTTCCCCCATCTTTAATAAAAAACTGGAAAAAGGTCTTTCCCCACCATGAATATGACACCAACTACGGATTAACTGAAACCACAGGTCCCGGCTGTGTCCACCTGGGAATAGAAAATATTAACAAAGTCGGTGCAATTGGTGTTCCGGGATTTGACTGGGAGTGTATGATTTTCGACTGGAACAGCCTGACCATGGACAAAGTGATAAAACCAGTCGGCCCTGATGAAAGCGGCGAACTTGCTGTCAGGGGTCCTGGTGTTATGAAGGAATATTATAAAAATCCCGAGGCTACTGCTGAAACAATTGTCGATGGATGGCTTCTTACAGGAGATATTGCCCGCCTGGATGAGGACGGATTTATCTGGCTGGTGGATCGTGCCAAAGACGTTATTATTACAGGTGGAGAAAATATATTTCCGGTAGAGATCGAAAGTTTTATTATGGATAATCCCAAAGTTCAGGATGTTGGAGTTATAGGATATCCCGATGAGCGCCTGGGTGAAATTGTAACTGCTATAGTAAAGGTAAAACCTTCTCAAGATATGACGGAAGAAGAACTTATGAAATTCTGCGAAGGACTTCCCAGGTATACACGACCAAGGAAAATTATTTTTGCTGATGTTCCGAGAAATCCAACGGGTAAAATAGAAAAGCCTAAATTGAGGGAAAAATATACCGGCCGTTCAGAAAAATTGGGATAGGCCTTTTGGAGCGTCCCTTCGGGACTCAAGGAGCGGCCTTCGGCCTCGAAGAGCGTCCTTTTTGGACTTAAGGCTTTTAAAGAATCAGTCTCAGATGGCTTGAAGATGAGATGCGAAAATGTGAAGTTGTTTATGAGTGAGCCTTACGTGCCCACCTCTAATGCATCCCTTTTAACCGGATATGGTGCCGAGTGTTCAGGGCTTCCGTTAATCCCAGTTCGCCTGCGCTCCCTAGGGCCAAGCCCTCCTCCCGGTCGCCAGTCCCTGGGTGCCCGATATTCTGTCATAAATTTCAGGTTATTCTGCTTTTTAAGCCTGTGATAAATAAGTGACCATGCGCATGGTACATCGGCATATATTTCACACCGCCCCTCTCGAGACCCGCCGCACGGACCGTTAAAGATACTCTTGGCACATTTAGTCACCGGGCATATACCACCGGTAAAGGCCAGCACACAATCACCACACCCGCGGCACTGTTCCTGCCATACGCCCGGTTCTTCCGATGCCCCGAGAAAGGTTGTATTAAGTGCCGGAATAACGGGAAGAGGTTCAAAAGCATTTGCCATTGTTTGCACGCCTGCGCCGCATCCTAAAGACAATATTGCTTCAGTGCCTTTGGGAATTTCAAGATAGGATGTTAAAAAATCCCGTTCACACTGGCGTTCGATTGTTGAATGGGAAAAAGCGGGGGGATCATTTTTATAATATCCTGTATGTGAAAGCTCTCTAACAAGCTCACGGGCTTCTTTGTCACCGCCTGAAAGGCAAACGGTTACACAGCTTCCACAGCCGACAACCAATATTTTTTTGAAATCTGGAATCAAGGAAACAATTTCCTCAATCGGTTTAAGGTCTCCGACAATCATCTTTTTTCACCCATTTTCATTCTGCTTTTGCCCGGGAAGAAATACACAGAAGCGAGCCTGGAGAGTTCTTCACGGTGCCTGGGACAAAGAGAATCAACCTTTGTGTCGAGTTTTTCCGACAACACCTCGCCAAAGTCTTTTGTATAAAGGGTTTCACCACAAACTTTGCAACGAACAAGATTCAGCGTTGCCACCTCATCCCAATCACTTTCCAGTAAATGCTTAAACTCAACAGCATCCTGGGGACATATCCTCCAGCAGCTACCGCATCTTGCACAACGAGCCATGTTGTGAAGAATCGTTCGCTTTTCCCCCCTATCCACCGATTCCAACGCACTTGCCGGACAATTCTGTACACATGCCAAACACCCATTGCATCTATCATTTACCTGAAAATGTGGCATTAACTTTTCTCCGAATTAAACAGAAAATATTTTAGTCTTTCTATAATAGGACACAGATTTGCACAGGTTCACACGGATATTCATAATTTTTGCGCTTTCCTTAATATCATGCAACTTTTTGGACGCCCGCAAACTTTCTTGCCGACTCACGTACGTTCGGGTAGCAAAGCATACTTGTATCTACAAATGACAGGGCTTTTGGTTCACAAAATCGTACGCACTGCGGATCTCCGTCGCACAAATCACACCTGATGATCTTTCCACGATCTTCGTCAAACCCTATGGCTCCAAAAGGGCAGGCGGAAATACACATCTTGCAGCTAATGCACCTGTCATAGTCAACCATTACCCGGTTCATTTCGTAATCCTTGTATATGGCCTCTTTCGGGCAGGCCTCCATGCACGGCCCGTCTTCACATTGCTGGCAACTTACCGGCAGATAAATCCCTTCATTATTCCAATCAATGATGTGGATACGCGATTGAGCCGGATTGCATTCCCCCTCTTGTCTTACCGAACAAGCAAGCTCACAAAGCTTGCAACCTGTACATTTTTTAGGATCAGAAACAAGTACTTTCGTTGACACCGCCTTAACTCCTTTTTTTATCATGTTAACTAAATCTATTTACACGTAAAGTAATGGTTCATTATGACGAACTAATACTTTAGATTAATAATATATTCGAATTCAATAATTGTCAAGTAGATTGTTAAAAAAGAATATATAAAATAAACTATTTGATAACCTGTTTATATATCAATTTAATTCAATATGCTCCGGAAATAATACCAAGATATTATTATATATGACTTATAAAAGATTATGTTCACTATAATGAATTATTTACCTTTCATTAAAATCGGGGTGAACATCCGCCTGCTTTTTATGATGCTAAAATTATTGTCATTTTTATTAGAATGTTATATCAAAAAAAAATATTGCTTAAATATTGACGGTATCGTAAAAAGCCCAACTTCTGTGTTGTAGCGATTTTTCAGACACTCGGCATACTGCATGTATTGCCTCGTATCTGAAAAAACACTGCGCCTTGTATATAAGCCTTTTTACTTAGCCATCTAACACTTAAAGACTTTTTAGGAGATCATCAAAATTGACCGAAGACGTATATACTTATGACGTAAGATGCCGCACATGCCGTACCATGTTCAAGGTTCAGCTTTTCGAAAGCCACCAGAAAAACCTGTTTCTTGTTGACAAAAAGGACTGGTATTGTGAAAAGTGCAAAAAAGAATATTTCAGTGAGCAGACAAAAAAACTTGCAAAGGCACATCTGGCAATCGGATTTCCTGAGCTTAATGGTTCCTTGAAAATGGTTTCATGGGCGGAGAAGATCAGGGCAGAGCTGATTAACAAAGTCGATTATTTGAGGAAAAGCCTCAAATTTGAAAATGATGATGAAAAGGAACAGTCGGGAAAAGCTTTTGATATGTTTTTCAGGGAATGGCAGGAAAAAACAGAGGCAAAATGGTGGATAGATCACCGGAAAATGACTATAAGAAATATTTCTAAAAGGGTAGCGGAAATATCTGAATTAATCAAATAAAAGTGATCTATCCTTTGATGGCGTCGTAAAAAATCTCATCTACTGCGTTGTAGCGATTTTTCAGGAACTCGACATACTTATATGTATAGTCTCGTCCCTGAAAAACCGCTACGCCTTATATATGAGCCTTTTTACTTAGCCATCCGGCATTTATCCAAAGACTTTTTACGAATTCATCATCCGTTGATATTCTTTCATTTTGGCGAGATCAATTTGTTATTTTGCAAATCATTAATCACAACCTTGATCACATCATTAATGATTTGATTTTTTGAGTCTTTGCTCCATGTTTTTGATTGCACAGACCAAATGAGTTTTTCTGTTTTTACATCGTACAAATTCGTTTCCAATCGGACGGTTTTGCTTGTGCTTGAAGAACCCGGATCATACTCATAACTCCTATGATAAAAACTGTAATAGCCTCTATCTGCTTGACCGCCTCGTGTGTAAACTTCTTTTTTTTCTTTGTCAATCAAGTGCGTGATGATCACAGCGTCATTTTCAAATTGATTGGCAGCGTTTACTATCGTCTCTTTTTCCATGTTTAAATGTGGAGGCATAGGTATGGCATCTTCACTTGGGACAGC
>DAOWEJ010000011.1 GCA_030638575.1 Deltaproteobacteria bacterium
ACATTTTGGGGAAGGTTGGATTGGAAACGGGCAGTGGTGTTCCTTCAATTACTTTGGGTATTGGAACCGGTGTAAGAGATAAGATCGGGCTTTGGAGAGTCACAATCCCGGCTGAAAAGGAAATTGTGAATCTGGTGACCACGTCTTATCATGTAGAGAGTGTGATGGAAATGATGATAGATATTGGAGCCTTAGATCAGCCAGGGAAAGGCTTTATCTATCTTTATCCTATAAAAATGGGATCGGTCAATATGAAAGCTTATGTGGGATTGAGTAGCCAGGCAGCGAGTATTGAACAGATAGTTTCAGTAATCGATCAAATAAAGGGAGGCTCTAGATGGCGCCGGCGTGAATTCTCCAAATATCCAGCCTCTGGTAAGAAAATAAAATATCTAAATGACCTTGTGAATTTCACCCTGATTTGTAATGAAGGACGCGCTACGGATTTGATAAAGGCGGCCATGGATGCTGGTGTCCGAGGGGCAACAATAAGCAAATTAAAATATCGCTGCACAGAGAAATCAGAGTCCAGGAAAATATCTCCGGCCCGTGAGATTAGCGAGATGATTATTTCAAAAAATCAGACTGAAGGAGTCGTGAAAGCACTTGAGGAAAGCGGTGCGTTAGATGAAGACACCTACGGGCAGATGTTTTGCAGTCTGGTTCCTAAAGCCCACACTTATATGGGAAAAGCTTGATATAGCCTTCCAGATAAAGATTTTGGACTGCGTTATCGGTCGGAATCCTCGACGACGTACTAATATGTACGACTTACTCGGATTCCTCCCTCCGGCCTTGCCAAAATCATTATCTGAAACACTATAGAATATAAGGGGCCGGCAATATATTGGTTGAGTTGATAAAAACTTCCTTTTTTGTGTGGGGAGTATAGGAGTTTCGGGACATACTTCAAGCAAGGTGTAAAACTATAAATCATATTATCTAATGAGAATGTTTTTAAAATATCAACTTCAAATGTCGAAGATGATACATGTATGCAAATTAAATCGTTGATATTCGGCGTTTGCTGAATAAAATCTTAACAGGTTACAAAAAGCAGTGCGTTGTGAAGCCTGCCGTTATGTAGAAGATTACAACTTCAGCAGGTCTGCTGCATTTTTACCGCAAGTATTTTCCATTTCAGCTTTAGATAAACCGGCTTTTTTCATTTCATCTAGATATCTTGCCGGCTTAATGAGGGGAAAATCACTTCCGAAAAGAATCTTGTCTGACCCGGCCAGCTTTATTGCAAGTTGATAGATCTCAGGATCGTAGAGAAACGGAGAAGCGGCTGTGTCAAAGTAAACATTTTTAAGGCTCTCTTTTACTTCTTTTTTTAAAATATTGTATAAAAAGATCCCGCCGCCCCAGTGGGCCAGAACAATTTTGTTTTCCGGGAACCGTTTAACCAACCTGTATATCTGACTCAGTGTGTTTGGAGTTTTGCCTGGATAAATGTGTCCAACAGGTTCATTGGTATGAATCAATGCAGGAAAGTCCTTTTTGCGGCAGATTTCCAGAAGGGGAGCCAATTTATTAAGGGCTGTGTCATCAATTCCGGATTCATAAAATGCAAGTTCACCTATTCCTGAAAGTCCTTGCTCAAGACACCGCATAACTTCATTAATGGCAAACTTGCTGAACGGGTCGAGACAGCAAAAACCTATAAGTCTGTCAGGGTATCTTTCGACCGCATCCAGAATATAGTCGTTTTCTTTTCTAAAGGTATCGGAATTTTTCCATGGAAACCCGAAAACAACAGATTTGTCCACACCCTGTTCATCCATTGAACGTATAATTTCACTTGTACCCACAAGTTTCGATTTGGGTGATCTGTATAGAAGTTTAAAAGCAGGTTCAGAAAAAAAGTATTTTTCCCTGCTTCCTCGGATCTTCTTAGAAAATATGTGAGTGTGAAAATCGATTATCATTGACCGATCTCCGTTAATACCTGTTATTTTTTATGGTGGTAATTGATTATCCATGCTTGAGATTATGCTCTCTTAGCACCTGACAGTCAGGATTCCATTTTTCTGCAATGCTAATAATATCTTTTCTTAATTCCAGATGCTGGCCTATGCAAGAATCCGGTATCTCCCCTCGAAGTTGGCTGCTCGAATTTTCAACCAGTTGAATAAGCTCAGTGGCAATTATCGAGTTGATTTTTACGAGGTCTTTAATAATTTCAAGTATATCGGCTTGATTTTCGTTCATGTATACCTCCATTTCTATGAAAAGAAAAAAGGATTTTAACCTGAATTTTGCACGAGTCGGAGGCTTTCATATGCAAGGCATCTAAGGGCGAAGCCATAGTAAACTATTGCGAGCCCATAGTAACCCGCCAGAGGCGGACAAGCGCAGCAGATGGAAGCCTCCGGATAGCCCGACTTGTCAGGGCATAGCGTAGCGAAGACTGAAGGGTGAAAATTGATGAGAAAAAATCGATTATCATTCTTTTTACCATATGGGTATTATTCTTCTTAAAACATATTTTGCTAAACCCGCCGGTTTGAATTATAAAAACAGTTTTTCATCAATTTTCATGCAAGATTCAGGTTGTAAATGTTGACGGTTTACATTCTTTTTTTGTAGTATGCAGCTATGCTTAATAACATGTTTTATATTGTGCTGTCATGTATTAAAATACATAGAACCGATTTCATGACCTAAAACTTAAATCATAAAACCTTTATTTATCATGTTTCTAATAGCCGGTGTTTCACCAAAGATAAAGCTTATAGATAATAACCCCAGGCGATGCCCTGTATGCGGTTTAAACCAGGCATATTTCAAACGGGTGGATCATTATTTCAGCCTGTTTTTTATTCCGATAATAAGGGTTAAAAAAGGTGAGCCTTTTCTTATGTGTGACCGGTGTGAAGGGCAGATAGGTGAATTTGAAGAAGACCAAAGAGGCCGGCCGGGAAGGCAAAATAATCAATGCAGAAACTGCGGGAGAAAATTGAATAAGGATTTCAGTTTTTGTCCATACTGCGGGAAGCCGGTTTAAATTCAAATTTTTCCGGACAGGATAAACCCCGATGAACCTGACAAATATACCCGGCAAAGGCTTTGAACGCCATGTTGTGCTTGTTTCTCCTGAAATACATTGGAACACCGGGAATATAGGGCGCACATGCCTGGCAGCAGGGGCATATCTTCATCTTATTAAACCTCTGGGGTTTTCCCTTGAAAGCCGAGAAGTTAAAAGGGCCGGGCTTGATTACTGGGAGAAGGTCAAGCTAAGTGTCTGGGACAATTTTGAAGACTTTCAAAGAAAGATGGAAGCACAAAAGGGTGAAACGGTATTGTTAACAAAAAAAGGCGAAAAGCCTTTTTGGTCTATGCCGTCTTGTGACAGGATGTTTCTTATTTTTGGTTCTGAAACCTATGGACTTCCTAAGAAAGTCCTTTCAATGTATAAAGATTTTACCTTCCATATTCCCATAACCGAAGAGATAAGGAGTCTTAATTTGTCAACAGCGGCGGGAATTGCGCTGTATGAAAGCTTGCGGCATGTTGACTTTAGCCACTTTTGGGCCTGATTTTGAAATCAGCAGGAGTGTTTTATACCGGGAAACGAGGGCAAGGTGTGGTCGGCAAGTGCGAAACTTGAGTTATTATCAAATATAGCTATCTGTTTTTCAGCTTTTCAAGCTCTTTTGCGAGATCTTTTAGATCCGGCCTTTTGTTGATATCCCCGACATGAGCATATTGCAGAATTCCTTCTTTATCTATAACAAACAGAGCTCTTTCGCTGACGCCATCAGAGCGAAGAACACCGAACATGTCCGCCACTTTACCATGGGGCCAAAAATCAGAAAGGACATGAAACCACAATTTTCCCATCTGTTTAGTCCATGCAAATAGTGTAGGAATGTTATCAACCGTAATTCCAAGAAGAACAGCATCATTTTCGTCAAATATAGTTTTTGCAATATTATATCCCGGCCATTGATCAGAGCATACAGGGGTCCAGGCAGCCGGAACAAAGGATATAACTACATTCTTTTTTCCCTTTAATTGATGAAGAGAAATTTTTTCTCCCGATATCGAAGGGAGCGTAAAATCAGGCGCTTTTTCACCGACTTTAACTTTCAGAACGCTGTCTATCGGTTTTAATTTGCCAGGGTTGTATATGTTATTTTTAAATGTTTCTGAAAGTCCAAAGGCACTACCACTTAAAAGTCCAAGAACTGCAAAGAAAATGGTAATAATGAATATATTTTTTCTCATTGCAAACACCTCCTTATCACAATCCTGAGCGTTGTATGAGCTTGTTTAGAAACTGCTGTGCATTTTTTGGGCCACCAAGCTGTGAATAAAATATTGTAGCTTTTCCGTTGTCCATTATTCTAAGGCCGATAAAATAGGGTGTTCTGACCTCGCCGGTTTTTTTGTGAATGGAAAAATCTCCATCCGGAAAAAGTGGAAACAGCACTTCATACTTTTTTCTAAAAAAATCGATCTCAAAATCGGAGTTGCCGGCACCAATTCCGATGATCTTTACTTTACCTTTTAAGTTTTTGCTGGTTTCTATTTTTCGATAAAATTCATTTATAGTAGGAGCTTCCCTCTGACAGTGAGGGCAGTACATACTAAAAATCTGAATTATCACAACTTTTGCTTTTATCTGGGGTATTTTGAAAGTGCCTTCCCCTGTTAGACCGAGATATTGTTGGTGTTCCTGTTTTTTTGGAATGGTCAGCTCTATGTCAGGAAGCTTTTTGCCCTCAGCAAGCGGGCTATTATATGAATAGACCGGATATATTGATAAAGCCAGGAAAAGCAGAATGCATAGTATTATGGATGTTTTTTTCATAATGATACTCTCCTTTCACCGCAGAAACATTTAAATAGCATACAAGTTATCAAAATTCAGGTAATATAAAAGTTGCTCTACATTGCTTAATGGCAATAATCATACCAATTTCTATTTTTCCACCTATTCTTCTTTCTGTCAACCGATGTTTGGGTTGCATTGTATGAAAGCCTGCTACATGGTAAAATCAGCCACTTTTAGGTCTGATCTTGAAATAAGCAGGAGTTTTAGATATGTTGGTTTAGTCAGGGTCTTTAATCAATACCACGACATGAGGCATTTTTGCTAATAGCGATTTACCGGTAGACAAATCAAAAGGAAAAGAGAAAATAAATGAAAGAGGTTACATCTACAGATTATAAAAAGCTGTTTGAGAACCTGGCTTGTGGAGTTTACGTCAGCAGCAAAGAAGGAGAATTTCTTGATGCAAATCCCGCAATGCTTAAAATGCTGGGATATGAAAGTTGGGATTCATTTTTCAAGGTCGATATTGAAGATACATATTTAAGACCAGAAGAGCGAAGAGCCTTTCAGGAAATTATTGAACGTAAAGGATATGTAACTAATTTTGAGGTCGATTTAAAACGAAAAGACGGAACAATAATATCGGTTTTAATAACAAGCAACGGTCGTTTTGATCATGATGGGAAAATTATAGGATATGAAGGGATTATTATAGATCAGTCACGGCATAAACAGATGGAAAAAGAACTTAAAAAAGCCCATGATTTCCTAAAAGGTAAGGTCGTGGGGTATGAGGGGATCATTGCAGATCAGTACCAGCATAAACAGATGGAAAAAGAACTTAAGAAAGCTCATGATTTATTGAATAAGGTTATCCAGAGTTCTCCTAATATGATCGTTGTTACAGACCTCAATGGAAACATGATATTAATGAATAGGGTTGCTGAAGAGATCCTTGGTTGCAGAGAAGATAATGTGATCGGTAAAGTAAATATCAAAAAGTTTTATCCGGAGGGAATGGCAGAAGAAGTTATGGAAATGGTTCGAGGCCCTGAATATGGTGGTAAAGGTAAATTAATATCTTATCCAATCGTTAATATTAGCCGGGATGATAAAGTTGTTGAGGGAAACCTTACCGCAGCGATTCTTTATGATTCAAATGGAAATGAAATTGCATGTGTGCAGATATTTGTAGATTTTACCGAAAGGCTGATTATGGAACGAAAGCTGAGACAAACCCAAAAACAGTTGTTGCAGTCTGAAAAGCTTGCGGCAATGGGGCGCCTGACGTCTCAAATTGCTCATGAGCTAAATAATCCACTTTATGGAATAATGAACACAATGGAACTGCTTAAAACCGAGATTTCTCCGCAAAGCAAAAGAAGGAAGATTTTGGAGATGGCCCTTTCTGAGACGATCCGATTAGCGGAATTGTTGCGCAAGATGCTCTCCTTTTCCAAGCCTGACCAGAAGGAGAAGAAGCTGATTGATATTAATATAATCCTTGACGAGATTCTCCTTTTGCACAAGAAGCAATTACAAGAGCGTAATATCCGAACATCTTATGATTTTTCAGAAGGTTTAGGAAAAATTTATGCATCAAAAGATCAACTGCGACAGGTTTTTCTTAATATGATCTCCAATGCTATGGATGCAATGCCAAAAGGCGGAATATTTTCCGTTAAAACAAAAAGTTATAAGGAGAATATCTGCATCGAAATTTCCGATACCGGAACCGGCATCAAAGAAGAAAGGCTCGATAAGATTTTTGATGCCTTTTATACAACAAAGGAGAGTGTTAAAGGTGTCGGCCTCGGGCTGTCTGTGTGCTATGGATTTATCAGAGAGCATGGAGGTGATATTAAAGTTGAAAGTAAAGTCGGAGCCGGAACTACCTTTAACATCACTTTGCCGTTATACAATGAGAATGGAGTGAATAAATGAAGGTCTATCCTTAATATAGCTCAAGTCTGAAAATTTATTTCAACTTCTCACAGTCAAAAGCCTATCATTTTCTTCCCTTTGCATCCAATTTTAAATTAATGCCCGTTCTATTAATTTCCTTTATTACAATTATTATAGATCTTGTCTTGTTGACTATTTAAAAAGGGCAAAAGCCTCAGTATATAAGTGTAGTGCACGAAATATTTATTGACATTTGGTAAATATTATAGTTACTATAAAAATAGTAATAATAGAAAATATGGAAGGGATGTTTGATGGATCCGGTATTGACGGTTTTTAAGGCCAGTAAACACTGCAATGTATCGCCGAAAACGATAATAAACTGGATAGAGTCGGGCCATATCAAAGCATACAAAACGGTTGGAGGGCATCGACGTATAAAAAAGTCGGATCTTGAAGTTTTCATGAAAAAACAGGGGATTCCAATTCCAATGGAAGAACCGGTTGAAGGGAGAAAGAGAATCCTAGTTGTAGATGATGATCCAATCGTTGTGGAAACAATTGTTCAGGCGCTGGAAGAGGATGAGAATGATTATGAGGTGATTTCCGCTTCAAACGGGTTTGAAGCAGGTATAAAAGTCAGCGAGTTTAAGCCGCACCTTATGATTTTAGATATCATGATGCCCGATATCAAAGGAGACGAGGTTTGCAGAAATGTTAAATCGAATAATGAAACCAAAGACATAAAAATTCTCATTTTATCAGCATATCTTGATGATGAAAAATTTAAAACAATGAAGGAATATGGTGCGGATGTCTGTTTTTCCAAACCTTTGCAACTGCCCCTGCTTAAGGAAGAAGTTGCCGGATTGCTGGGGCTTGGCTGACTTTTTAGCCATTTTATTAATACTATGAACCAAGAAAGGAGGGAAGTGATGAAGGTAACTCGAAGGGAGTTTATCCAGATCACAGGTGCAACGGCCGCAGGTCTTGCAGTAAGCGGTCTGGGATTCGATCTTGCGCCGGTCAAATCCCACGCCCAGATGCTCAAGACCAAGTATGCCAAGGAGACCACCACAATCTGCTGCTATTGCGCGGTGGGATGCGGGGCAATTGTGCATACAAGCAAGAGGGGTGACGGCCGTGTTATCAACATCGAAGGTGACCCGGACCATGTTATCAACCGGGGATCACTCTGTTCAAAAGGCGCTTCACTTAAGCAACTGACAGAGAATGAAAACCGGCTTACCGAACCGATGTACAGAGCTCCTTACTCCAAAGAATGGAAATCGGTTTCATGGGAATGGGCATTAACAAAAATTGCAAAAAGAGTAAAAGAAACAAGGGATGCCACCTTTAAATATAAAAATGTCATAGGACAGGTGGTAAACCGTACAGAAGGGATCGCTTCCGTCGGCAGCGCAGCAATGGACAATGAGGAGTGCTGGATTTACCAGGCGCTTATGCGTGCTCTCGGGCTTGTATATGTTGAGCATCAGGCCCGTATCTGACATAGCGCAACTGTTGCGGCTCTGGCAGAGTCGTTCGGACGCGGCGCTATGACCAATCACTGGATTGATATCAAGAACAGTGACTGCATTTTGATTATGGGAAGCAATGCTGCAGAAAACCATCCAATATCCTTCAAGTATGTAACCGAGGCACAGCAAAAAGGTGCCAAAGTCATCAACGTTGACCCCAGGTTTACAAGGACATCCTCCAGGGCGGACATATACACCGCCTTGCGCTCCGGAACAGATATTGCCTTTCTCGGCGGTATGATAAAGTACATCATGGACAACAAGCTCTACAATAAAGAGTATGTTGCAAACTACACTAATGCTACCTTTATAGTGGGCAAATCCTTCAAATTTAAAAACGGCCTCTTTTCAGGGTACGATTCCAAAAAAAGGAAATATGACAAAAGCAAATGGGCTTTTGCGATGGATGCAAAGGGAGTCCCCAAAATGGATCGGACCTTAAAGAACAGCCGCTGCGTTTTGCAGCTTTTAAAGAAGCATTTCAGTAGATACAATACAAAGCTTGTTTCCAAGATCACCGGAACCCCGCGAGAGGATCTTTTAAAAATTTATCAAACCTATGCAGCTTCCGGTGCTACGGGAAAGGCAGCAACAATAATGTATGCCATGGGCTGGACCCAGCACACTGTTGGAGTTCAGAATATCCGAACCATGGCCATGATACAGCTTCTCCTCGGCAACATGGGTGTTGCAGGAGGAGGCGTTAATGCGCTACGCGGCGAATCAAATGTGCAAGGCTCTACGGACCACTGCCTCCTTTGGCATATCTGGCCCGGTTATCTTAAGACCCCGAGGGCCTCAAACGTATCCCTTGACGCATATAATAAAAAATGGACGCCAAAGAGCAACGACCCCCTTTCCGCCAACTGGTGGCAGAATTATGCTAAATACTCTGTCAGCCTTCTAAAATCATTCTTCGGGGAAAAGGCTACAAAAAAGAATGATTTCGGATATAGCTGGCTGCCTAAAGTCGATGACGGCAAGGCATATTCCTGGCTCGATCTTTTTGACGAAATGTACAAAGGGTCTATTAAGGGGTTCTTTGCATGGGGCCAGAATCCGGCCTGTAGCGGTGCCAACGCCGGGAAGACCAGGAAAGCAATGGAAAGACTTGACTGGATGGTCAATGTTAACCTTTTTGACAATGAAACAGGTTCGTTCTGGAAAGGACCCGGAGTGAATCCTTCCAAAGTCAAGACAGAGGTCTTTATGCTTCCGGCATGTACATCGGTTGAAAAGGAAGGGAGCATCACCAACAGCGGCCGCTGGATGCAGTGGCGTTACCAGGGGCCGAAGCCTCTTGGCAACAGCCTATCAGACGGCGATATCATCATAGCCCTGGGAGAAAAGATCAAATCGGCTTACAAAAATAGCGGAACTTTCACTCAGCCGATTCGCAACCTGAAATGGGATTATCTGACAAACGGTGAATACGACCCGCACAAGGTCGCCAAAGAGATCAACGGCTATTACCTTGAAGGCCCAAAGAAAGGGAAACTAGTAGAATCTTTTGGCAAACTTAAGGCTGACGGCTCGACATCTTCTGCAAACTGGCTATATTGCCACAGCTACACGGAAAAAGGGAACATGTCCGCAAGGCGCAGCAAGCAAGATGCGCCAAACAACATCGGTCTTTATCCCGGGTTTGCATGGTGCTGGCCTGTAAATCGAAGGATAATTTACAACCGCGCCTCTGTCGATCTTAAGGGACAGCCATGGGATAAAAAAGACTGGGTCATCAAGTTTGCCGGGGATGTCAAGGGCGGCAAGTATGTGTCAAAGAAATGGGTCGGTGACGTGCCGGACGGCGGCTGGTATCCCCTGGAGAATCCGGACGGATCCAAGAGAGAAGACGCCAAGCATCCATTTATCATGAGAAAGCACGGACATGCCCAGATTTACGGACCTGGCCGGGCGGATGGTCCTTTTCCGGAACATTATGAACCGCTTGAATGTCCGGTTGAAAAGAATCTTATGAATAAGCAGAGGATAAACCCGGTAGCACCCATTTATAAAACGAAAGCAGATGCTTTTGCCACCTGCGATCCGAAATATCCCTTTGTCGGCACAACTTACCGGGTATCAGAACACTGGCAGACCGGTCTTATGACACGTCCTCAGCCGTGGCTTCTTGAACTCCAACCGCAGGTTTTTGTAGAGATGAGCGAAGAACTTGCCAAGCTTAAAGGGATTAAAAACGGAGAACGGGTTTTGGCTACATCTGCTCGAGGCTCTCTTAAATGCACGGCTATTGTTACCAAGAGGTTTAAACCTTTTAAAATTGCAGGTAACACAGTGCACCAGGTCGGCTTCCCGTGGCATTACGGATGGCGCTGGCCTGAAAGCGGTGAAGAGGAGAGTGCGAACCTTCTCACACCATCAACCGGTGATCCCAATACCCGGATACCTGAAACCAAGGCCTTTATGGTCAATGTTAAAAAGATATAGAGGGAGGTGATCTGATATGAGTAAGTCATTTTTTGTTGATACAACACTATGTACGGCTTGCAGGGCATGCCAGGTGGCATGCAAACAGTGGCACGATCTTCCTGCAGAGGAAACTAAAAACCGTGGAACTTACGAGAACCCCGCAGATCTCTCCTTTGATACCTACAAACTGGTGAGAATGCGTGAAGAGGTGATAGGTGGCAAGTTGAAATGGCTTTTCTTTCCTGAACAGTGCAGACACTGTGTTGAGGCTCCGTGTCTTGATACAGCAGGAGACGCGTCAGCCATTTACAAGGATGCGGCAACAGGCGCGATTATTTTTACAGCCAATACAAAGGGCATGAATGTTGATGAAATCATCGAGTCCTGTCCTTATAACATTCCACGGAAAGGACCTGATGGTACTTTGGCTAAGTGTGATATGTGCCTTGACCGGGTTCAAAACGGCCTTTTGCCGGCATGTGTTAAAACATGTCCGACAGGCGCAATGAATTTCGGAGAACGTGCTGATATAGTTGCTCTTGCTAAAAGTCGCCTTTTCGCAGTTAAAAAGGCAAATCCGAAGGCTGCGCTTTTAGACACCGATGACGTGAATGTCATTTATCTTGTAGCTGAAAAACCGAGCCTGTATCATAAGTTTGCTGTGGCTTCAAATGCGGCATTCGATATTACAAGGCAAGTAGCGTTGCGAAGGATGTTTACACCGCTAACAAACATTGTTTCACGCCTTCTTTAAAAGGGACTTCGCGGTGCATTAAGGGAAAGGGGGGAAGATTTATTTCTTCTCCCCTTTTTCTGTTTTTTATGATAGGGTGGTCGAAAAAAATTTCCGGCCACTAAGGCTCGAACTTGGTAAAGCCAAAACCAAAAATGAAAAAATCTTTAGAATTCACCGCGCAATAATAGGCGAGATACCGTTTAGCTGATAGCTGCAAGCTAATAGCTCATAGCAAAAAGGATCTTAGTCCTTACATCCCGCTTGTAGCGGAACTTTGAGCTGTCAGCTATGAGCTAATTAAAGGAGATCGCATGACAGTAAATATAGCTCTTACTTCAGAACATATAAAAGAGGCAGTAAAAGCATTAAAGAGTCTAAGACCTGTATATAAAGATATGCTCGATTTTTATGAGCAGATTTTTATTGCCCAGGAAGATTCCAAAAGCCATATACAAATAGAACCTATTCAAATTTCTTACGATATTATTTCAGTTAAGGCTAAAGATAATTTTCCCTTAATAAATATATCGGATTTTGTTATTGATACAAAAGCTTCAAAAAATCTGCTGATACAAATATGCAATATTGTCAAAGAGATGAAAGGCGATATGGCTGTTTCAGCTCAAGCTGTTTTAGAAGGGATTGAAACAGGAAAAATAGATCCTGATTCGCTTTTTTACAGTCTTTTTGAAGGGGGAGCTTCCTTTTTTGAAAAGACGGCCACCAGGCACAAAATCGATAAAAATGCTCTGGCGTTTATCACTTACAGCAGCATAAAACCATCTTTAACCATTTGTGCAGAGCAGCTTGCCCGCTATCTCGATAAGCTTGGGGAGTGGGATAAAGGCTATTGTCCTGTTTGCGGGAGTTTGCCGGGGCTCTCAATGTTTAAAGGTGAGGGAGAACGATTTTTATTCTGCGGTTTTTGCTGGCACAAATGGCCTTCTAAAAGGTTATACTGCCCATTTTGTGAAAACAAAGACAGTAAAAGTCTTCAATATTTCTTTATAGAAGAGGAAAAAGAATACAGGGTGGATCTTTGTGACGAATGCAAAAAGTATATCAAGACAGTGGACACAAGAAAAACAGATCGCTACATCTATCCGCCCCTGGAACTGCTATCAACATTGCATCTTGATATCAAGGCCCGGGAAATGGGCTTTGAAGACGGTATGCAGGTTCTTCTGCAAGTATAGCAGTTATTGGTATGCAGGTTCGATTTTTAAAGGCCTCTTTGGGTCAGATGATATATTCCATCTTCCCGAGTATCAAAGATTTTCACAAACCTTGTAATTCCCACCATGTCGAAAATCTGCTTGAAGTTTTCAGAAATGCCGGTAATAGCCACAACCTGATTTTTCTTCTTGCTCTCGGAAAGAAGCTTGATCAGCAGAGCAATACCTGTACCGTTCATGGATGCAATCTCATCAAAATTCAGCAGGATGTTAATAGAACCCTGCTCAGAGGCATTTGTAAAGGCATCCGATAACATCGATTCTGAAGCCGATGTTATATTTCCCTTAATATCGATGATGATGATATTATCTTTACTCTCCCAGGATATTCTGTTTTCCTGAGTGTTCGCTACTTTTATTCTCTCCTCCGCACGTCCTAAAGCCGATTCGAGGGCGGTTCTGTGAATAGGCTTATTAATAAAATCGGTTGCGCCGAGATTAAGAGCCTGCACGGCCAGATCCATATCGCCATGGCCGGTAATAACTACCACCTCTATCAGTGCATTGATTCCCTTAATTTGTTTTAAAACCTCGAAGCCGTCCATTCCAGGCATTTTTATGTCGGTAAATACGATTTGGGGGTGTTCCTTTTTAAAAATATTTAGGCCTGTTTCGCCATTTTCCGCAACAAATACAGAATATCCGTAAGCGGTTAAAAAAAGACGAAACATTTTTAAAGTAGCTTTTTCATCATCAATTACCAGTACCTTGCGCATGGATTTTTTTCCTTTCACAGTGCACAGGAGAAAGAAAGCTTAAATGTTGTTCCCAAACCTTCTTTGCTCTCAATATCTATATGCCCCCCGTAATCTTTAACAATACCATACGAAATGGAAAGCCCAAGTCCCATCCCTTCCCCCATTTCTTTGGTTGTAAAAAATGCTTCAAAAATCCTTTCTCGTAAAGATTCAGGGATACCAATGCCGTTATCGGAAACTGCAATTGCTACATTATCACCTTCCCTGAAAGAACGGATGCGAATAAACCGGCCTCCGGATTCCATTCCAAGCTCTTGCTTTTGATTTAAAGCATCACGGGCATTGGTTATGAGGTTGAAGATCACCTGCTCCAGCCGGTTGTTATGGGCCAAAATCGGTGGAATTGTTTCGTCAAGATCGAGTTCTACATCTATGTTTTGCAGACTGAGTTGCTTGCCAAGAATTTCAAGCACTCCCTTAATGGGGGCATTAATGTATATTTTTTCTTTGGTAAAATCGGCCTTTCTTCCGAAATCCCTCAGTCTGTTGATAATTCCAGCCGCCCTGTCTGCCTGACAGCTCACTTCCTTGACCACATCGTATAAATCGTGTTCCGGCACTTTTTTATTTTTTTCAATCATCATCTCAAGGAATTCGCTGGCCATTTTGATCGTATTTAAGGGCTGATTCAATTCATGTGCTATGCCTGCCGACATTTCTCCAAGATTAGTCATTTTGCTCGCTTGAATGAGCTGATTGTCTTTTTCTACCATCTCCGTAATATCCGTAGTCGCAATAATCATGGCGTCTCTATCCTGATATCTTGCAGGACATGCATGGACATTAACATAGAAAGGAGAGCCGTCCTTTTTGAAATATTGAACCTTTGAACTAACAACCCGGGCTTTTTGCCAATTCCCGTTATCAAGTTGGGGAAGACTCGATTCTTCATATTCAAATGGACCCAGATCGGTAAAGGGTCTGCTTGTCAATTCATCCTTGTTATACCCGTAAGTCTCCTCGGCTCTTGGATTGGAATCAAGTATCTCAAGGGTTTTACGATCGATAACAAAAATTGGATTAGGCCCGCTGTTAACAAGGGATCTGTATTTTTCCTCGGATTCTTTTAACTTGACCTGAGAAACCTTTATCCTGTTTGTCATGTTGATAAATGAATCAGCCAGTTGCCTGACCTCATATCCGGCTTCTCCGATTTCATTGCTAAGATCCGGTCTGATGTCGTAGTTTCCGCGACTGATTTCATCCGACACCTTGGTAAGTTCCGAAATTGGACGCGTAATATAGTTTGATAGCCAGTGGCTGATTGCAAAAAAGATGATCGTGACAACAGATACAAAACCAACAAAAGTAGTCCTTAACTTTCCGATGAGGATGTCGATATGGTTTTTATTTATTCCAACATGGACTGTTCCGATTTGATAAATACCTTCCTTTACAGGGACTGCGACATCATAGACCGATTGCCCTCCAATTTTTAGCAGTTTAGTGCTCTGTTCTTCTTCAGGGAGTATAGTGTTTGCCATATGAAACCCATCAGGAAAAGGACGGGTAAAGGTGTGGGATAAAACATTATTTTGCTTGTCGGTAATAAAGACATAGACGACAAGCAGTTTGCGCTCTCCAAGCCGGGCATCAAAAAGGCGGCTTGTCAGTTCCGGTATATTTTGTGTCAGGATGTAACCCCTGCTGCTTTCAGCAATGCTCTGGGCTATGCCCATTCCTCTTCGCTTAAGCTCTAAAGTAAGACTGGAAATAAGGATCCACCTCGTAAACAGGGCTATTAACACACTGATAAGGAGTATGACGGCCAGGGTTGAAAAGAAAATCTTATTTTTAAGGCTTGCATTTCTTATTTTTTCAATAATAAAATTTTTTCCCATTGATAAAATTTTCCAAGTTTTTATTTTCTGTTTTAAAAGGCCAAAATGATATTATATACAATATTGTGCAACCTTCAGGATGCGCTTACTGTATAGTCTGCCAATCGGTAATCAATCTAAATTTACCATTTTGAATATGGGTAAAGTATACTCTTTCCAGACCTTGATGATCCATAGGGCTGAAAGAGAGAGTGTTGGCGATTCCTAAATCATAATTTTGGATAGATTCAATTGAATTTATAAATAACTCCCGGTTGAGATTTTTTCCTGCCCGGCGCAGGCCTTCAACAAGTACCCTGGCGTTAATATAGCCCTCCAACCCGACAAAGTTAGGAATGTCCTCAGGATAATATTTTTTAAGGAGTTCGACATACTCAGCAGCTCCCCAAAGAAGATTATTAGTAGAAGGAAGCTCGGGCGGGGGAACAACCTGCGTTACAATAACACCTTCCCCTTGTTTGCCCAGTCTTCTGGCCAACTCGTCAGCGCCGACAAAAGAGACATTATAAAAAAGAGGATTAAAATTTTTTGCTCTGGATAATTTAATAAACTTGGCACAAGGGTCATAGGTACCGATCATAACCACAGCCTCGGCTTTTGCCTCAAGAATCCTCTTAAGCCCCTCTTCGATATTGAGTGTACCCCGGATATAGGTGCCGGTTGCAACCGGCACAAGGCTATATTTTTTTAGGGCAAACTCAGTGCCTCTCAAGCCATCAAAGCCATAAGCGTCATATTGATAAAACACAGCTATTTTTTTTATATCAAGGTCTTCAACAAGGTGTTTGACCGCTGCGCCGGTCTCCTGGTAGTATGAAGCGCGAACATTTATAAGGTAACGATTCAAAGGTTCTCTGAGGGCGTTGGCTCCTGTAAACATACCTACCAGGGGGATTTTGGCTTCATCCACAATAGGAATGATTTTAACTGTTGTAGGAGTGCCGACATAGCAAAAGAGAGCAAACACGTTATCCTGGATAATGAGCTTTTGAGTATTGGCAACGCACCTTGGGGGATCATATCCATCGTCATAGGCGATGATTTTTATTTGTCGCCCGTTAATCCCCCCTTCTTTGTTGACATGATTAAGGTATGCCATTGCTCCGTGTAGTGTCTGGGTGCCCAAATAACTTGCATGCCCGCCCAGGGCTAATGAAGAACCAATCAGAATTTCACTGTCCGTAATTCCGGGCACTTTAGCCATAGACAACCCAGGCCTGTTTTCTCTTTCGCACGAAATAAGCAAAAAAGATAAACAAAGCACAATAGCAAACAGTTTTATAGATATTTTCATTGACTCTACACCCTTGTGTTGGTTTTAAGGTACTTGAGTTTTATTCAGCAATCATCATTATTAGTGGTAAAGTTAAGCTCAAAGAGTATTAAAGAAAAGACAGCCAAAAAGAAAATAGCAGCAGTATTGATTGTGTCAATATTAAGCAAGAATGTGAGACCTTTGAAAAATGGTATTTTTTGTTTGAGTTCAAGGAAGGCGAAAATTTCAACCACAGGAACATATTGAATATTTCGAGGATTGAAATTTGAGCCTGACACAGAAATCGGGCAGATAAGCGCAGACTTCGAAAAGTGCCGTTTTGCAAAGGTCTCAATGTCTATAAGATACAACTTTTTTATAATAATACACAAATTTTTACTATGTGCAAGATTAAAACCCGGTCAGCCGGTACACCGCTTTACCTCAAACAATGGGATACGACTTTTATCAACATAGTTGACTTTAGGTGGAGCTTAGCTAAATAGCGCCTGACCGAAACCCCTTGTTTTCGGTGAGGAAATAGAAATCAGAAGCACGCCCATTTTATAAGATTGGCCGAAACAATAATACGAAAATTTATAATGAAAAAAACATCGTATTCCCCACGACTTTGGCGTGGTTAGTTTTGGTCATTCTGTCATTTGATATTAGAATTTGTTTCGGATTTCGATATTCGGATTTTGTCTGAACATGACTTTTTGTTCAGACACTGCATTTGGGGGTTAAATGACAAAGACAGCAGGAAGGATAACGACATGGCTATGTTTAATAAGTTTAATTTTATGCGTATCCGAAACGATAGCTGGAAATATAGAAGGTCTTCTATCACCGGTTATAGATAAACCTGTTAAGGAGATAGTAACGGTACGAACGGCCTGGTCAGTTGATCGCACCCGTCCAGGGAGCCGGGTTGTATTGGCTGTTATTTTTGATATCGCAAAAGATTTTCATATCAATGCAGACAAAAGCCAAATTATTCCTGTTAAGGATTTAATCCTATTCCCAACGAGAGTTCAGGTTATAGAAGCTTCTGAAGGAATAACGGTAGAAGCGCCTCAATTCCCACAGGCACATCCGTTAAAAGTCGATTTTACCAACAAAAATATGATGTTTTTTACCGGGCAGGCAATTGTTTTTCTTCCAATGAAAATCGATGAGAAAGTCAAACCAGGATTTTTGCATTTAAAAGTGCAAATCGGTTATCAGGCATGTGATGCACAGACCTGTTTATTGCCCAAGAAGGCTGTAGTGGAAGAGACTCTTCAGATTGTTGAGTCAGGCCAGGAGCCGTTAGAGATTAATAAAGAGCTTTTTGCAGGTTTTAATGCCGCACAGACAGATGTATCCCGAGGAGCAGTAGGGTTCGATCTTTTTGGCTGGAGATTCTCGGTTAATGTTTCATCATGGTTTGGAAAAATTCTGCTGACGCTCACCGCAGTACTTGGAGGCGTGTTGCTCAACTTTACGCCCTGTGTTTTGCCGATAATTCCGATCAAGATTATAAGTTTATCAACTGCTGCAGAAAACAGGAAGCGATGTTTTATTCTTGGCCTGACCATGTCTCTGGGCATCCTTGTCTTCTGGCTGATACTGGGCATGATGGTTGCACTGGTTAGTGGATTCACTGCTGCGAATCAGCTTTTCCAGTATCCGGTTTTTACAATTTTAATAGGTGGAATAATAGCAGTTATGGCCGTGGGTATGTGCGGGCTGTTTTCCGTTCGACTGCCGGGCTTTATTTACATGATTAACCCTCGACAGGACAGCCTCCAGGGGTCTTTTGGCCTTGGGATTTTAACAGCCATTTTATCCACGCCCTGTACAGCTCCTTTTATGGGCGCTGCAGCGGCATGGGCGACAACCCAACATCCTGTAACTACCATAACTACATTTACATTTATCGGGTCAGGAATGGCCATGCCATATCTGATACTCTCAGCTTCGCCCTGGCTTGTTAAAAAGATGCCAAAAACAGGACCGGCCAGCGAATTAATAAAACAGGTAATGGGTTTGTTTATGCTGGCTGCCGCAGCATATTTCATCGGCAGTGGTTTAAGCGCATTTCTGGCGAAGCCTCCAGACCCGCCGGATAGATTTTACTGGTGGGTGGTGATGACTTTTTGCGCTACAGCAGGAGGGTGGCTTGCTTATCGAACTGTCAGGATTGCTTCCGGAAAAGGGCCAAGAGTTTTTTTTACAGTTCTTGGCATCCTTATGATTGCCATGTCAGTCATTGGTGGCTTGCGCCTGACCGACAGGGGACCCATCGACTGGGTTTATTATACTCAGGAGCGTTTTGACGAAGCTGTCAAACAGCGGAATATTGTTGTTATGGACTTTACAGCCGAGTGGTGCCTTAACTGCAAGGCACTGGAACACGGGGTTTTAAACAGCCGTAAAATAATTAATCTTTTTGCAAGTGACGATATTGTTCCGATAAAAGTGGATATCACAGGCAAAAATCCGGCGGGTAAAAGAAAATTGAAGGAAGTCGGCTCCTTGACCATTCCTTTGCTGGTTATCTATTCTGCGGATAAAAAAATAGTTTTTAAAAGCGATTTTTACACTGCTGATCAGATAGTAAATGCTGTAAAAATAGCGAGAGAGGGAAAGGACTAACAGCATTTTAATTATTATTGCAAACTTGAATTTCAAACATTGCCAAATAATGAATAAAATCTTTGGAATACTTAAATTTTGTAATGCGAAGGATGTGGCATGCAGTTTTATTGTAGTTGCAAATTCATGCAATTACAATTTAATAAAATAAGCACGGTAAGTCACGAAGTGAAGGTTAGGATCACTAATCTATAGTTTTCGGCGAGTTTGAGAAAATTTGGTTAATAGCCGTAATATCTACCCGGTACGATATGTGAGTTGCGTATTATGTAATACACAATCAGGAATCAGAAATGAAGCAATGATCTAAATACAAGATATTGGGGTAGTAGCCATATTGTAACTGGTTATTCGATTGACATATTTATGGGGTGCAATTAAGCTTTGTTATCGAATTTCTTTATAAATATGATTCGCCCGCGCAAGATATTTACACGGGCGAATAGGGGCGGAGCTGTGAGAGACTAATTCGTGATTTCAACAATGCCACACTGATCGAGTTCATCAATGGAAGTATTCAAAACGCATTCGATAAATTCAACCGCTACAGGCGTATCAACACGTGCGCCAATATTTGTTGCCCGACAAAAACTATCACCGCTATGCTTCATAAAATACTTAAAATACTCTGCTGCTTTACATATGCGCCTGTGTTACCACCTCTTTTCGATTCCCATGGACTCCAGAAGTAAACACGGACTTCACCTTTGGCTGTATATCGAAATGCCAGGTTGGCTCCAGAATCTTCCGGGTCAAATTCTTATATGTTCCTGAAAGATCGGCACTCCCACTGAAATACCTGTGGGAGTGCCATTTTCTTGTAATTCCTTAATCCAAACCGCTGTAGATGGCGTTTCCAACAAGCCTGAACGTATTTTTGGGATGCCCCCGGAAGGTTGAGTCAAGCCCGATCAGGGCTGTATCCTGAATGCCGTTTTCACCGTTTTCCGTGTGAAGAACTGTGGGTTTGCCCCTTGCGGGGCTGGTCTGCCAACCAGGCCAGAATCCTGCTACAAGGAAATCACCATCGGAAATAGAGGCAGAAACTTTGGCATCTTCCGGAAAATCAGTGAACCAGACTGCATTGAGCACATAGCCATAACCGTCGTTTCTGAACCCTGCGGCAATTGTATCCGTAGGGTCATATTTGATGTTTAAAATGGCATCAGCATCCCAGTTTATGCTAAACTCAACATCGATAATCCCGGCATCCATCACAAAGGTCGCGCCGGCAAAATATGTCCAGGTCCCAAGAAGGCCGATATAGTCACCACCGCCTGCGAAATAGGCGTTCAAAGATGCCTGCCCAGCCGCATTAAGTTCGGACCAGCTCTTATTTCGGTTTATAAATAGATCATATCCAGCGATTGCACCGGCATTTAATTGGGCTGTCGAAACCTGGTCGTATTCAAACCCGAGCTCATCCAGACATATGGCAACGCCTTCATCGCCGTATACAGCAATTCGTTGTTTTCTCATCATCACGGCATCTTCTGGCAGGCTGCTTAAGGTAAAAACATCAAGCGCCCAGCTGTTAGCCAGCTCATTGGCAATACTCGGATTTGCCGGCAGGATAAACATTCCGTTGCTTTTTGCCCGGTATAGGGTCATTCCCCGATTAAGCAGATCGTTTGTGGCTTTAAAAGCGGCGAGGCTGGTGGGCAAGTATGAGATAAAATCCCCCTTACCATTTTCAACGGAACCCTTTGGAGGATCTGCCTTATTGATTCCACTGGTTTTGATGCCCTGTTTCTCCTGCATTACATCACGCGTCACACCCCACAATAACGGATGGCTCCATGCGGTCGGCGGTGAATAAAATGCAATGCCTTCAATATCAGATACGTCCAGTCCGTCTTCTAAAATAGCATTCGCCAGACTGCGTTTAGGCTGATCCATCCACACAATGTAGGTGCCCTCCGGGTAAGCGTTCCCGTCCAGCGTGAATGCTTGGCTGGCCTTTTCGACTTGCACGTCATTAAACAGGAGAAAATCCACCAGTCGGGCCGGTTGATGGGAGCTCAGCTGCATGGGGCCGTCGGCCGGTATGACGTGGGCAGCCGGAAATTCCTTGACGATCAGGTCGTTGTATTGATCGTACTCTGTCTCCTCCAGAATCCATTCGGGAATAGGCATTTGAGGGAGATATAGAAAGCCGCGTTTGAAAATCTCGATTTGATCCCTGACCATCCCCTGCCGGTTTTCAGCGACAAATTTCAACGCACCCCACACGGCCCAGTAATCCGCATCGACACCGCGTTCATCCTCGTATGGCGTCTCCAACGTATGTCCGTATGAACCGTGATACATAGCATACATGGGCGTATAGATCGGGGGCCAATCATCCCACGACCAGCCTACTTCGGCGAAATCCCAATCTCGGAAGGGGATAACCGCCTCGGTTTCATCGGTATTGGCAACCAGTTCGGCTTCCATGGCATAGGCCTGATAAAGCGCCCATTGAATGTAAAGATCGTATTCATAGTTGGGGTTGTGCGGCGGACTGCACGGTTCGATCAGCATCGGCTGCCAATCGTCATGCAAGTCGAGGAATACCATCGGGTTCCATTCGGTAATCACACTGACGGTTGCACGGGTTTCGGGCTGGGTCTGGGTGATAAAATCACGATTGAGATCCACCCCCTTGGCGTTGCTGCGAGTACCCATAACGCGTCCGTCCGGATTCTGAACCACATTTACCAGCAGAATCACATTTTCCAGGATGGATTGCACCTCTTCAGAGTCCCCGTAAGCCAGGGTTTCGATCAATCGTATTGCGGCATCCACACCCGGATATTCATTCCCGTGGATACTACCGTTGATGAACACCGGAACTTTGAAGTCACCGAACTTGTCAATCATCTCTTGGGCTTTCTCGGGATCTTTCAGCATGGTATTGCGGATGGCCTGGTACTGTCCCAGACGTCCCATGGCTTCGGGAGCCGATAGCGTGACCAGAAACAGGTTGCGTCCCCCGGCAGATTGACCGATCACATCCACTTTGACCCGGTTACTGTTTACTTCGATTTCACGCAGTTTTGGGCCTATTTCCGAGTAGAGAATGGAATCATAATTTGGAGAAGGATTTTCAGGCTCGGGAGGGACATCCCAATACTTCCCCTGGCTGGACGTACCGGCCATCAGGGTTGTAGGTATAATTAAAATAGATACACAAACAATCACTAAGAAATACCAGAATATTGGCGTTTTTATTCTTTTTCTTGGCATGAATTTCCTCCTTTTTTTGTGCATAATCTACAACTCCTACAACAGAAAAAGTCTTTCAGTACAAATTAAACATCACGTATAAGCCAAAGACCTTTGCTTATCACCTCCTTTCACTTTCCGACAGATTTGTTTTTACAGATCTGCTTAAAAAAATTTCTTATTTTAAGGTAACGGCCGTCTGTATCAGCCCTTTGAATCCGTATTTTTTGCGGACCTATATACAATACAAAGGTTAAGAGCTTTTTAATCCCCCCTCACCCCGGCCCTCTCCTGCCGTTGGGGGAGAGGGAATCAAGGGAATAAGCGATTTAAACCTTATTTATGTAAATATTCCCAAATTTTTACAGCCGTACCCGGGCGGCATAAAGTGCTCAATACATCAGGAGTAATTCTATTCAGCAATTAAATGAGGATTCCCGATACGCGGTCCGGCCGGCAGAATATCGTCGTAGTCATGCGGGGCGACATAGAAAATGGACCCGTCCGCCAGCCCCTTGAAGGTTTCCATCAGGCCGATGATGACCTGTTTGGTGAGCATCCCGCTGGATTTTTGTTTGGCCGTTCGAACCTCGTACAGCATAATGGCGCTGCCATTCAGAGAGAATGTCCCCAGGGTGGTGCCGGGCAAATTCACATCCGGGTAACGCTGGATATTCGTAAACGGTGAATTTCCCATTTCATTCAGCCGCTGATACACATAGGCATTGATCTGCTTTGAAAAATCCAGAACGGCAGGATCCAACGGATAGTCCTCTCGGCCCAGGTCCACCACCTGCGCGAGAATCTGAAGGATGCACATGCTGTTGTCCTCTTCGGACATCAGGTTCGTGCCCCGGTGGTGCAGGTCGATGAAGACATCCGGCCTAAGTTGCTTGTACACATCCCGCACGGCCCGGCCTTCCGGTGTCACGAAAAAGCCCGGTAAACTCGGATTGCCCGGCAGCAAATAAGCGTTTGCGGGCCCCAGCACGAAGTCAAGATCCGGGTTGGAATCCCGGTTGACGTCGTATCCGGGTGGGTCCCACCAGCCGTACTGGCCATACTGGTACCAGGGCGGCGGCGCATCTTCCGGCAAGCCCCACTCATCAGGAGTCCAGTCCTGCTCGTTGGTGCGGCGTTGAACGAGTTCATCGTCTTCTTCGTAGGTGGCGCCTTCGGGATTGAGCCGCGGGATAATCCAGATGGTCAACTTTTCCAGAATCTCGTCGATATCCTTATTTCCGCTGGCGGCCAGCTGCTTGATGACCTCGATGCAGGCTTCGGCACCTAGCGGTTCACCACCGTGGATCTGACCTTCAATGAGAACCCTGATTTTGTCGTCATCCGCTTCACCGAATTTTGCCAGATATATCGGAATCCCCAGAGTCGTCTCACCGGCGACTTCCACTTCCATGCGGCCCTTGGACCGGGCATAAATGTTAAAGAGTTTCTTTTGGAGCTCCTCCATGCTGGTGAGAGCCTCTAATTTGACGGTTTGTTCATCCTGGATCCAAGGCCCATTTGGAATCGACTGGGGGTCCGCCAAAGCGATTCCGAACACCAGCAAGGTGAACGCCATACAGAAAACCCCTGCTTTTAAAATTAGTTTACGCATAGCAATTCCTCCTTTCAGTTGGAAGGCGCCGGGGTCGTCCAAGCGCCTGCTTACTTATTGGGCAACTATTCTTCCCGGTAGCCCCAGTTTCCATAATCGTAGGTAGCCCAGGGCAGATCCCACCAGCGATCCGGATCGGCGTCTTCCAGCTCATCTGAGGCAATCGCATCGGCAATGGCATGCAACGCCACCACGTTCTGGTGAATTAGATAGCCCCGGCTCTTGTTGCCGATTCCTCCGCGGGTTTCGAAGAATATGGCCGCCGTGTTGTGTTCGGGAGTCCAGGCGATGTCGTCTTCGGTGCCGTCCCAAATGGGTGCCGGCACGTCACCGGGAAGCCCCAGCATCTGGGTGGAAGTCACCCCCTCCCAGATGTCGATGCCTTTGAACCAGTACATGGTCGGCGTACAGTACCCCAGCTTTTTAGCGGCGTCGTAACCCACCACCGCCATCCGGCGGCAGGTATCCCAGATGTAGGTTAGATCCGGGGCGCCCGGCAGGGGATGCCCGTCGATTCCCGAAAGGCCTTTCAGGGAATGTTCGGCCACCGAAATGCCGAAGGAAAAAGTGCTCATTTCATTGGTGCCCTCCACCACAGGGGTTCCCTGGTGATGGATGTCGATCATGTAATCCGGATGAAATTCCTCCCAGGCCAGGCGGAAGGCTTGGGATTCGGGCTGGAAATAGCCTTTTTCGGCCGGCAGCAGCGGATAATTCCGCTGGTTAAGGGATGGGTCCTCCCACTCCACCCAGAACATCCAGCGGTAGTTGCGGTTCCAGTCCCGGTTCAGATCAACTCCCAGAGCATTGCCGCGCCAATAATATTCAGAACCATCCGGATTGTAACTGGGGATAACCCAGAAGGTCATCTCATCCAGCAGCTTCTTGTCGCTGCTGAGCAGGCTTTTTAAAAGCTCCAGGCAGACGTTGTTGCCGAAGGGCTCATTACCGTGAATGCGGCCCTGGATCCACATTTTTTTAGAACCCCATCCGATTTTGGCGATATACAAAGGGCGACCTTCTAAGGTGTAACCGGCGACGTCCACCTGAAGCAGATCTTTGCTGCGTTTTTTCAGTTTAAACAACTCCGCCTCAACCTCGTCGAAGGTCATGATGGCGGAATAGCTTACATGCTGATTTTCCTGCACAAAAGGTCCGCCGGGGTGAATATCTTTTGCGGAAACAACAGGAATGCAGAAAATCAGCAACAGAATCAAAATCGGTGGCACAAACCACAAAAGGTTTTTTTTCATGATCACTGTCCTCCCTTATTCTTAGCGTTTAAAATTTCAAATGGTGGCTCTAAGTACAGGCAGTCATACTGTCATTGCGGTATTTTGTAACCGAAAAATTTGACAGAACACTCCTCCACATCAAACGCTGCTTTTTAGAATAATGCTAAAGCCACCATGAAAACTCACTCAATAATTTTACTCGGGCGGTAGGTCTTTGTAGTACCAGGATCCTCTTGGCGGAATTTCATCGGATCGATCCGGATCAACCTCGTACAAGGAACCGTCTGCCGTGGCCTGGAAGATTGACCACATCTGCTCGTAGGCATGCTTGATGATCATCCCGCTTTGCTTCTGTCCGATTCCACCCTTGAGCTCCACCAGGATGCTTCCGGCACCGGCCAGACCGTAACCGTTTCGGCCGATTCCGGCATAGGTCCCGCCCGGGTACAGGGTGACGGTGGAATACCCGAACTGCTGCATGTGGTCGAAGATGACCACACAAAGCTGTTTGGACAGGTCAACCACATCGGCTGCCACATCAGGGTGTCTTGGCCAGAGAATGGAGCTGGTCACACTGTCACCTTCATCCGTCACGTAAGTGCCCTGATGGTGAAAGTCTGCAATCCAGATCGGGTTGTAGTAGTTAAATGCATTGATGACGGCCACGGCTTCGGGCACCGGGTTTTCGGGATACGCAGCCGGATGGTTTTGATACAGGGTGCTAAGCGTCCAATCGGTGACCCAGTGATAGCGGTTGATGTCCCATCCGACCCCGGCCGTCCATGAAGTGTAGAATCCTTCGGAGGTATTTCGGGCCGGTGCATCCGGATCGACGTTGTAACGCCAGTACATCTCGGCACCATCAGGATTCACACGCGGGACGATCAGCACGTACAGCTCGTCAAGGATTTCCATGGCCTTGTTGCTGCCCGTGGAAAGAAACTGGACCATTCTCAAGGCCGCTTCGGTGGTCATGACTTCGTTGCCATGCTGCTGGGTGATGATCATGACCGCATCATTTTCAGGGTAGCCGATCTTGGCCAGATAAATGTCGCGACCTTCGTTGGTCTCCCCGATAACTTCCAATTCGACCAAACCTTTGGAAGTTTTTTCAATTTGTTCGAGCTTTTTAACCAGTTGCGGGTAGTCATTCAGCCGTTTGAGGCTGACATTTTGGGTGTCCGTTATCCATGGCCCCCCTGGAACGATATCGGTATCGCCAAAAGCTGAACCGACGCCGAACCCGAGAAACGCAATCAATACAGTCAATCCTGCCAAAAATCTAAAGCGTGATTTTATGCTCATTTTTTTGCCTCCAACTGTAAATGTTCTAAATAAATACCCCTACCCTAAATTATAAATATGGTATATTTTTACCACCACCCTTCTGTTCAGATGAGATAAAAAAACCTCCAAAAGGATGCAGAAATCCTCCTGGAGGCTACTACCGGAACTTTCAAGATACCCCTTTTCATGGTTTCCTCCCGATGATGGGTCGGTATGAAAGTGCTGAAAGGGACGATATTCAGTATAAAATGCTAAAAGTTCTTTTTAGTCTGAGTGAGGAGGAGACGAGTTGCGCTCAGCTGGAAAATGTATTGGGTATGAGCCAACGGTGGAGAAGAGAAATCACACTGGAATAACCATAGAGAAGATTGTTTGAATTTCAAATCCTACTATCCGTTTCCCTTTATACTAGTAAAAAGCTAATGTCAAGGATGAACAATATATATTTTTTTATAGTTTAATAGTTAAATAAATTTTAATTTCTATATAAAAAACTATCACATTGTAATCCCACATACCCACTACCTTTCTTTATCAACACAGTTAATGGCTAATTCCTGTGATTTTTGTTTCATATCCAAATCTGAAATTTAAGAAATTTCAAAAACAGCATACCACAACATACAACACCGTACCATTTTTAAACAGAATTGTGGTTTAGGCAT
>DAOWEJ010000115.1 GCA_030638575.1 Deltaproteobacteria bacterium
ATCCCTTATTTCCCAGGGATTCCTGGGGTTTGTAAAAAAGGTTCGAACAAGGGATTTTGGATGCAGATCCTTTAGATGAAGATAGTAATTATTGACTATATTCGGTCTGTCGTCAAAATGCCAGGAAGCATGAAAGGTGTTGGAATAAATGGTAAGAATAAGAAAAAACAGGAAAGTAAAGACTATCAAGAAGCTACTGGTTGAAGGTGAATAACACTTACTCAAAATTTACACCCCATCGTTGCAAAGGCGTACTTTTGCAGGTAGATCTTTTTAAAATATTTTTCCTTCGTTATATAGAAAAAGGGGAGAATATATCCCCCCTTTTTCATTCTGTTTTTCTAAAAGCCACTTTCTTTAATTTTTTTTACATTCTTATAAATTTTGTATAAATATTACTGGCCCAGTCACCAGTTGCGTTCTGATAAGCATCAGGACATCTGCCGCTTGCATCTGTAACCGTAATTGTAATGTTGATATTAGGATCAGCGGCTGTTATGGTAGCACTATTGTTTCCTGAAAGAAGATTGGAACCCAAATCTGACAAAGCAGGTGTAGAAGTGTGAGAGGGAATGGCAAAATAATCGGCAATAGCAGATGCAACGCTATTTGCATCTGATTCTGCTGAACTGCAGAAAGCTTTATTACGATAGGCAATAAAGTTTGGGATGGCAATGGCTGCCAGGATGCCGATGATGGCGATAACTATCATCAGTTCGATTAGCGTAAAACCTTTTGAATTGTTTCCTCTTAGTTTTTGTAGCATTTTGTGTCCTCCTTGGTTATTAAAATTTATTTTTATTTACTTTTATTCATTTTTACGATTTTTTATTTATTAATTTAAAAGTGCATCCTCCTTTTATCTTGTCTTTCCACCCCCTTTATAAATCTGAATTAATAACTGGTCCAATTTTTTGTTTTTGTGTTTGAAATTAAGTGTTGCAAGTAATATGCCATATATTTTTGAGACAGTATTATTTATATCTCATTTAAATTACTTAATTAATCTGCTTAAAATAAAAATAGAGAAACTTTTTCAAAGAAAAATTGTGCATTACTTTACAATTTTTGTCATAATTTTGACAAAAATTGTCACTTCTCTATACCCAGCTTCTCAAGGCGATATCGCATAGATCTTGAGGTTATATCAAGAAGCTCAGCTGCCTTGTTCTTGCCACCATTAGTACATTCCAGCGCTTTTTTAACATACGCCCTTTCAATTTCTTCCATAATAGAATCGAGGGAAACTCCCTTATCAACGTCGTCTAAATCAAACCGCCTGTTTTTTATACCTTCGATCCATCTTCTTTTATGGATGGAAAGTGCCAGGCTGTCGGGCAGGAGAATGTTGGTGCTGGTAAGTGCAACGCTTCGTTCCAGCAGATTTTCAAGCTCCCTGATATTTCCTGGAAAATCATACTTTCTGAGAAGTTCTATGGCATAGGATGATATTTTCTTAATTTCCTTTCCCATTTCATTGGAATATTTATCTAGAAAATGCTGTGCAAGAGCTCTAAGGTCGCTCTTTCTTTCCCTTAACGGCGGGACTTTAATCTCTATTACGTTCAGGCGATAGAAAAGGTCCTCTCTGAAACGTCCGGCTATGACCTCATTTTCAAGTTCCTTGTTTGTAGCAGATATAATTCTTATATCAACAGAAACATCCTCATTACTTCCAACAGCCTTGAATACTTTCTCCTGTACGACTCTGAGCAGCTTCACCTGCAACGAAAGGTTGATTTCCCCGATCTCGTCAAGAAAGATAGTCCCCTTATCGGCTATTTCAAAAAGACCCTTTTTATCACTGGTTGCACCTGTAAAAGCACCTTTTTTATGTCCGAAAAGCTCACTTTCCATCAAAGTCTCGGGAATGCCTCCGCAGTTAATTACAACAAAAGGCTTTTCTCTGCGATCACTTTCTTCGTGTATTGCGTGTGCAATCAGCTCCTTGCCGGTTCCGCTTTCACCTGTTATTAAAATATTTGTCTTTGTTTTTGCCACCTGCCGGATCATTTTATAAATATGCAGCATGGCAGGGTTGTTTCCCACAATCTTTCTAAAATGAAGGTTTTTCTTCAGTTCATCATCGAGAATCTTCTTTTCCTGATCCAGGGTTTTCAGATCAAGGGCATTTGCGATGGTCTGCTTCAGCTCTTCATTGTCAAAGGGTTTAGGCACATAATCGTATGCACCGTCATTCATGGCTTCCACTGCTGTCTCGGCTGTTGTATAGGCTGAAATCATGATTACAACCGTGTTAGGATCCTTCTTTTTTGATGCCCTTAAAACATCCAGACCGGTGATATCTCCCAGCCTGATATCGCAAAGTAAAAGATCAAAATGGTCTTTCTCAAGCATTTCGATTGCACTAAGCCCGCTTTCAGCGCATGAAACCCGGTATCCTTCCTTTGTCAGCATGAGTTCAAGCAATTCGCGCATACTCAGCTCATCATCTATAACCAGGATATGGCTTGTTTTGTCATTGGTCATTGGTCATTGAATTGATTATTGTTTATTTTATTTTGTTAGACAGGATGAACAAGATATACTTGATTTTTCTTTGATTTCAAAGTTTCCAGATGAAACTGTGAAAACCAATCCCGCCTTTCAGGCGAGAAAAAGCTTCGTCATTTTTTAGTAAAAAACCAAAATGTCTTATTGTTCAGACTGTCGGTCTCATCAGGCGTTTTAAAGCCCTTTTTTGCCGAAGGCGATTGTTTATGTTCCGTTTCTTCAGGAAACGAAACATAATAAGCTAAATCCCATGAATCCTGTAAATCCTGTCTAAATTAAATAATTCTTTTACAAATTATTATTTTTTTCGTCAAATACGATCTTTCCGCCTACCATAGTTAGGATGGCTTTGCCTTTAACCTCCAGGCCGTTAAAAGGTGTATTGCGGCTAATGGAACGGAAACTTTCTACATCAACTATATAAGACCGGTCCGGATCGATAATGGTAATGTCAGCGGAATTGCCGACTGTTAAGCCGTTTTCAATCCTGAGGATTCGTGCCGGATTCGTGGACATTTTCTCAACCAGTTCTTCTATTTTAAGGATGCCTTCTTCAACCAGTTTCAGACTAAGGGAAACCGAAGTTTCAAGCCCGATAATGCCGTTAGCCGCCCGGTCAAACTCAACTTCCTTCTCAATGGTTGAATGAGGTGCATGGTCGGTGGCTATAACATCAATCGTTCCATCGGCAAGCCCTTTTCTAATTGCCTCTCTGTCATCTTTTGAACGAAGAGGTGGATTCATCTTTGCATTTGTATCATACCTGCCGACTGCATCCTCTGTGAGAGTAAAATAATGTGGGGCGGTTTCAGCGGTGACAGCTACGCCCCTGCTTTTTGCATCCCTTATGGCTCTGACGGATTCCATTGTGCTCACATGTGCAATGTGAACAGGTGAGCCCGTTAACTCACAAAGAGCAATATCACGCATAACCATTACACTCTCACAGGCATTCGGTATTCCAGAAAGGCCCATCCGGGTTGCCAGTGCACCTTCGTTCATTACACCTTCAGCAAGTAAATTGAGATCCTCGCAGTGGGATATTATCAGCAGGCCAAATCTCTTTGCATATTCCATGGCTCTGCGCATAAGCTGACTGTCTGTAACCGGACACCCGTCGTCTGAAATTGCTACAGCACCTGCATCTTTTAAATCTCCGTACTCGCTCAAACCTGTTCCCTGAAGCCCTTTGCTTATTGCGGCCACAGGATAAACCCTGACCGTATCTGCCAGCCGGGCCTTTTCTATAATGAATTTTGTTACCTGGCTGTTGTCATTAACGGGATTTGTGTTCGGCATACAGCAAACTGCCGTAAATCCGCCGGCAGCCGCGGCCAGGCATCCTGTTTCTATGGTCTCTTTGTATTCATGACCAGGCTCACGCAGGTGGACATGCATGTCTATAAGCCCTGGAGTTACAATCTTGCCGGTGGCATCAATTGTTCTATATGCTTGTTGCTTGTTTCTGGTTGCTGGTTGCTCATTACTTGTTGGTAATTGCCGGGGGTTATCATTGCTCTGTATTTTAACAATCTTTCCGTCTTCGATGAATATATCAGCTATGCCATCATAGTTTCCAGGATCAACTACTCTTCCATCCTTAATCAGTATCTGCATTTCGCGTACCTCCTGCCACAAGATACAAAAGGGCCATGCGTACAGCAACCCCGTTTGTCACCTGATTAAGAATAATGGAATACGGGCCGTCCGCTACATCCGGCGCTATTTCAACACCACGATTGATAGGCCCGGGATGCATAATCAAAACGTCATCTTTGGTGCTTTCCAGTCTTTTTCTTGTCAGTCCATATACTTTTGCATACTCACGTTCTGATGGAAATAAAAAGCTCTTTTGCCTCTCTTTTTGTATCCTAAGCATCATTATAACATCTGAATCGTAGATAGCATCTTCCATATTAAGTGTAAAAGAGACTCCCAGGGTCTCAATACCTTTTGGAATCATGGTCTGGGGGCCGGCGAGAATAACCTCGGCTCCCATTTTTGTAAAACCTATGCAATTTGACCGGGCAACCCTGCTGTGGGATATATCGCCTATGATTGCAACACGTAGTCCTTTTACTTCTCCTTTATTCTCCCGTACAGTCATAAGGTCGAGAAGCGATTGGGTTGGGTGGGCATGCATGCCGTCGCCGGCATTAATGATAGAAGGGCTCACCGTACGCGCCAGCATGTGAGGTGCGCCTGCGGAAGGATGCCGGATAACTATCACATCAGGATTCATGGCCTCAAGATTTCGAGCAGTATCTATCAGGGTTTCCCCTTTCACCATGCTGCTGGTACTCGCAGATATCGAAAGGCTGTCGGCACTCAGTCGCTTGGCTGCTATATCAAATGAAGTGCGGGTCCTCGTGCTCGGTTCATAGAAAAAAAGGACAACGGTTTTCCCCCTTAAAGTCGGAACTTTTTTAACAGGCCTTTGGGAAATTTCCTTCATTCTGTCTGCCGTATCCAGAATCATTGATATCTCATCAACAGAAAGGGATTCCATGTCCAGAATATTTTTCTTTTGAAACTGCATGATCCACCCATATTTATTTTGGATTCACCACAGAGCACACAGATGTCAAAGAGGGAATCACTTTTAAACTCCTTGAGATCTCTTTGGTAACAAACTTCACCTTACTTTAATATTTTCCCTACCCTGCTCCACCTGACACCAAAATTATCCTTATCCCACGACCAGTAAATGATAAATGCTTTTCCACTTACAGCCTTCATATCGACAAAACCCCAGAATCTGCTGTCATAGCTTTGATCCCTGTTATCCCCCATAACAAAAAGAGAATTTTCAGGCACTGTCATCGGACCGAAATTATCCCTGGGTTGCACACTTGCCGGCATGTCATGAGGATCTGTGTGAATGGTAAAACTTTGATCAACTGCTTTTTTATTAACATAGATTTTTTTATTACGGCCTTCGACTATGTCTCCACCGACTCCGACGACCCGTTTAATAAAATCCTTGTTAGGATCCACAGGAAATTTAAAGACTATGATATCTCCGTGTTTCGGTTTCTTTGCTGGTATGAGTGTCGTTTTGGAAAACGGAACTTTTACTCCATAAATAAACTTGTTGACTAAAATGTGATCTCCGATCTGAAGGGTTTGCTTCATAGATCCTGACGGGATTTTAAAGGCCTGAACAGCAAAAGTACGTATGAATAAAGCAAGGAGAACTGCCACAAGGATCGCTTCGATATTTTCCCGAAGAAGACTTGTGTTTTTGCCCCCGGTATCCTTTTCTGATGAATTATTTGTCTTCAAGTTATTAATAACCTTATTGATGCTAATTACGAAATCTTAAAAAAGAAAAAATAGAAGCCTTAAAATAATATTGCCGATAATTCCTGCTGCCACATCATCCAATACAATTCCGGCCCCGCCTGAGAAATGCCTTTCGAAAAACCTGATGGGAAACGGCTTTGTAATATCCAGAACCCTGAAGATAATAAAACCGCCCGCAACGGAAATCACATTAAAAGGCAACCCGATAAGCGTAACCACCATTCCGGCTATTTCATCAATTACAACACACCCGGGGTCTTTTTTGTTTAATATTCTCTCGGCATTATGTGCAATCCATATGGAAAAAATAATAAATATTACTGCAAAAAAGATCGCTATTAATACGCTTGTTCCGGATAAAATGAAACAAGGTAAAATTCCAACTATAGACCCGAATGTGCCGGGGGCCAAAGGAATTTTCCCGATAAAGCAGCCGGTCGCAATGAACATGACCGCTTTTTCTTTAAAATTCATGGCCCGTGTCTATAATTTAGTAATGTATTTGTCAAGTTAAGAGATGCAGGATGCAGCTTAAACGAATCATAAATCTAGTTTTATCGAGAATGCTGATGATAAAGAATGGGTACATTTATTAAGAGTCCGGAATCAATGATCTTATGCCGGTTTCCTTTATTATGGCATCATACACAATCCTTATTGGAATACTCTTTTCAAGGGCGATCTCTCTGCAGGCTTCGTATTCAGGAACCACCCTGACAGTCCCATCCGTATTTTTAATACTTTTTGCCCATATGTCTCCAAAAACTGTTTTTATTTTTACTCTATCCCTTTCAAGAGTATTTCTTTGCACCTTATAATATCTTATACCTAATGATGTAGTTTCAGTTAAAATCCGATTTATTATTGAGTCCTTTTTTTCATCCAGGCAAAGAACTTGAATCATTGTTCCCGGTCTGTTTTTCTTCATGAAAACAGGAACCCAGAAGACATCAAGGGCGCCGTCTTCGAACAGGCGATCCATCAAAAACCCAAAAATTTCGGGATTCATGTCGTCAATACATGTTTCAACTACAAAAATGGTATCTTTTAGATGACCTGGCTGCTCTTCTAATGGATCACCTAAAGCTGTCCCAGTAATGATCCGCAAAAGATTGGGCGAAGCCCCCAGGTCACGTTTTCCGGCACCATAACCGATTTTTTTAACGGTCATTTCCGGCATCTTTGCAAATGATGCCGCAAGGGAGACGATAATTGCAGCTCCCGTGGGTGTCACCAGCTCATGATCAATTTCTGTGCCATAAACCGGAATATCTTTAAGTATAGCAAGAGTCGCAGGAGCAGGAACAGGCAAAATCCCATGCCGGCAGGAAACAAAACCTCTGCCGAGGGGAATCCTTGACGCTATAACCTTATCAATATCCAGGTATTCCAGACAAAGGGCTGTGCCCACAATATCAACTATGGCATCAATCCCTCCGACCTCGTGAAAATGTACCTTTTCTATGGGGCATCCGTGTATGCCTGCTTCTGCAATTGCAAGTCTTTTAAAGATTTCAAGACTCTTGTTTTTTACATCTGACGACAAGGGACTTTTTTCTATAAGAGATTTTATCTTTTCGTAATCTCTGGATTTTCCGTCATTTTCTATATTAACATGTACACTTTGAGAATTAAGTCCGTTTCGCATTACCGGCTCAACAAAAATATCGAATCCGGTAAGTGGAATTTTTGATAAATTGTCGCTCAGCCATCTTACAGGAACCCCAAGGTCTATTAAAGCACCGAGGGTCATGTCACCGCTGATACCGGAAAAACAATCAAAATATGCCAGCATAGAACTAAGCTCCGCTTCGCTTGTTAAGCTGATAGCTCATAGCTGATAGCTGATAGCTGATAGTAAAATGGAATATCTTTGTATACTATCAACTATTTCCTATGAGCTGTGAGCTATTTCCTATGAACTAATTAGCTGTTTGAGTGGATTTTTATTATTTCCAGCAACAATTCTACTGTTTTTATCATATCATCGAGTTTTACAAATTCACGGACTGTATGCATATCGTGCATACCTGTACCGAGCACGCCTGCTACTATACCCATTTCAAAGAAAATATTGGCGTCCGCACCACCACCTGTGGTTTTACAGACCATTTTTCTTCCCAGGTTTTCAGCCGCTTGCATAGCTAAAGTTACGACAGGGTGATCTTCTGGAATATCGGTGCTGGAGAAATCTTTTTCAATAGAAACTTCCAAACGTGGAAGATCATTTTTTGAATAAGTTTTTTTGTAATTATCAACAATATCTTTAAAAGATGATACAATATCATTTGTAATTTTACTTAGTTTATTTTTATCATGGCTCCTGACCTCGCCCTTGACTGTTACAAGATGCGGTACAATATTAGTGGCGATCCCTCCTTCAATAATACCGATATTGCATGTTGTCTCCTTATCGATACGACCTATTTCAAGACGTGCTATCGCTTTGCTTGCCAGCGAGATCGCATTAATGCCTTTTTCAGGAGCAGCACCTGCATGTGCATCTTTGCCATGAACCGTAAATTCGAGGCGATTAGCAGCTGGAGCCTTAACTACAATACCGTCTGTGTCCGAAGCATCAAGTGCGTAACCGTACTCTGCAGTTATTAAGCTTGAATCAAAATTCTTTGCCCCTAAAAGCCCCATCTCTTCACATATAGTCAGGACAAGTTCTAAAGGGCCATATGGCAAATTATTCTCCTGCAACACTCTTAAAGTTTCCAGAATAATAGCTATGGCACTTTTATCATCCGCCCCTAGTATTGTTGTTCCATCACTTTTAAAAATTCCATCTTCTAATACAACAGTTATCCCTTTACCGGGTTCAACCGTATCCATATGTGCATTCAAAAGCAAAGGCGACGCTGAAGTATTACCGGTGAACTTTGCTATAAGATTGCCTGTATCACTTCCTGTCTTTTCTCCGGCCCTGTCAATAACCGTTACTGCCCCCATGGATTCAAGTATCTTTTTTAATTCTTCGGATATGCTCCCTTCCTCCTTGGAAACGCTGTCAATTTCTACTAAGAATTTAAAAGTTTCAGCCAGCCTGTTTTTGTTTATCATTGTTCTGCTCCGCTTTTTTTTGTCATTTGTCAATCAACTCCATCGGTAAAACCGGTGGTATGATGAAGGCCCCTAAAAGGAGCCATATTGAACAATCTTTAGTAATTATCGACAGGATGAACAAGATTTTTTGGATTTTTTTATTTTTATCAGTCTCCAGAATAGACTGAGAAAGCACAATCCCGCCCAAAGGCGGGAAAAGAGAAGCCGGCTTTCAACTCTTGCCGCTATCAGTTCAATCGATTTTCTCGAAGAGGGTTATAATTTTTTGCCTTTCTTCTGGAAAGGCAAAAAATATCCTGTAAATCCTGTCTTATTTATAGTCTTTTATTAACGCCTGAAACGGTATAACCTTTTCATTTCTCACCCCGCAACAAGTAAGCAGTAACAAGCATCCGGTATCCAGCAACCAGTATCCTGTATCTCTTTATACAAAATTATTGACAAAATGAAGAATGAATATATTATATGCCAGCTTTGCAAATACGGAAGTGCGCAGCTTACTGGTGAGGCTCCCGGACTTCAAATCCGGTGTGGGGCGCTAAAACCGTCCCGGGTGGGTTCGATTCCCATGCACTTCCGCCATTTCTTTGATCCCTTCTTTCTATATAAAATATTATCAACATAATCAATAAGAAAGAAGTATATTAATTCCAATCGCAAAAAAAAGAGGGTTTAGAATTTTTTCTAAACCCTCTTTTATATTATTGGTAGCGGGGGATGGATTTGAACCATCGACCTTCGGGTTATGAGCCCGACGAGCTACCAGACTGCTCCACCCCGCAATAAGCAAATTGAAAATAGCATTTTTAACTAAATAGTAGAAATAAGTCAAGTTGTTTCTTTTAATTTTAACAATGATTCAACCAGCCCCTTTAAATATTTTTGATCCCTTTCATAAATTTCACTGCTTTTACTTTTCAAAAGAACATGTTTTGTCCGATTGTTCTGTCCTGAAATGATTTCCAGTGATGACTTTGGCACATTAAGGCACTTTGCCAGATATTTAATACACATCTTGTTTGCTGCACCTTCAACAGGAGGCGCCATAACTTTAATCTTTATTGCATCCCTGTAAAGCCCGGATATTAAATTTCTTGAGGACCTGGGCTGGACAAAGACCTTGAAAGTAACCCCTCTGGGATTTTTCTTTACAAATTCCATATCGACCCTGTCCTCAACCCGCAGCACTGTTCTTTTTAATATTGTCAATAATGCGCGTTGATGAAATATCCTCGCTGACAGGAATCAACTCAACACGCCCGCCAAATTTTTCCACAAGTTTATGCCCATATACTTCTTGTGATGTATAGTTGCTCCCCTTTGTAAGCACATCAGGTTTTATGATCTCTATAAGTCTTTCAAGCTCTCCTGTTGAAAATACAACCACATAATCAACCACGTCTAGTGCGCTGATAATATGAACACGCTCCTTTGCACTGATCACCGGTCTTCCCCGGCCTTTTAGGCGTTTAACCGAATCATCATCATCTAAGGCAACAATAAGAACATCACCCAACTGCTTTGAAGCAGAAAAAAACATAATGTGTCCTGCATGTAAAAGGTCAAAACAGCCGTTGGTTAAAACAAGTTTTTTACTTTGTTTCTTCATTTCGCTGATGAGATCTCCAAGCTCTGATAACAATTTGTATTTTTTTGAGACCTCATCAGGTGCGGGTTTAAGAGAATCGACAAGTTCTTTTTTTGTAACTATTGCGGTCCCAACTTTTCCGACAACAATTCCGGCAGCAGTATTGGCGATAGAAACTCCCTCTTTAAATGACATCCCTGATGCTATTGTAAGTCCCAGTACTGCAAGCACGGTATCGCCTGCACCTGAAACATCATACACCTGGCGAGCTACTGCATTGATTTTATACGGCTTTTTGTTTTGTTCAAACAAAACCATACCGTCTTTGCCGCATGTTATCAAAAGTCTGTCAATATCAACCGATTCAAGTATTTCTGTACCAGCCTGAAAAAGGGTTGATTCATTGACAATTTCAATTCCCTTTGCAAGTGCTGCTTCTTTTTTATTGGGCGTAATCATGGAAACGCCTGTATATTTAGTAAAGTCAAGCCCCTTTGGATCTGCAATAGTAACTTTTTTATGCTTTTTTGCACAGTCCACAAGCTCTGACAGCATCGATTTTGTAACCAGTCCTTTGCCGTAATCTGAAATCAGCACCACATCAATTTCCGGCATAATCTGCTCTGTAAATCTTGCAATAGCTTGAAAAGTCTTTTTAGATATTTCCTTTTTCGTTTCCCTGTCAATTCTAAGAACATGTTGATTTTCTGCGATAATCCTTGTTTTTCTTGTGGTAAGTCTTTCAGGTTCCTGGATTACTCCTCTTGTATCAACTCCGATTTCTTTGAACTTTTCGAGCAAGAGTTTCCCATCGTTGCCTGTCCCTATAACACCGACTACAAAAACTTCAGCACATAGAGCAGCAAGATTGTTTACAACGTTTCCAGAGCCGCCAAGGGCGTATTCTTCCCTCTCAACCGAAACGATCTGTACAGGCGCTTCAGGAGATATCCGATCGACCGATCCCCATAAATATTTATCGATCATTAAATCTCCCACAACAAGTACCTTACATCTGTCGAATTTTGATATATCTATATCCATAGTAAATGTAGATCTCGCTAAGTGGTTAAATAGTTGTAAAGATAGTAATTTGCTTTAACCTAAACCTGACAAGCCGAAAAAGCCGAGCGCTTCGCTTGAAGATTAAGGTTTTAGCCTCAAGGACGTCAGTCCGCTCCTCAAGTCACAAAGTAGCGCTCTTCAAGACCTTTGGCCGCTCCAGTCTATTCATTACAGATGTTTTTCTCAATTAATTCCTTTATAAAACCAGGAGGACGAACTACCCTGCCGTTTTTATCAACACAAGCATGTTTTGTGTAACCTTTTGCATGTATCTTTTCACCATCCTCACTTAATATACAATAGTCAAACTTCATGCCGCCTTTTACACCTGTATCGAGTGAAGTCTCTATAACCAGCATATCATCATATTGAATCGGAGCAAAGAATTTGCAGTAAACTTCGGATACAGGCAAAAAGATCCCTTTTATTTCTATTGTCTTATAAGCAAGTCCCATGGATCTGAACATCTCTGAGCGGCCTATTTCAAACCATCTCAAGTAATTTGCATTATAGGCGTAACCCATCTTGTCGGTATCACCATAAATTACACGGCTTTTTGTTCTGTGGGTGAGCATGGAAAACCTCTTTTATTATATTGAACTACTCTGTTTCCAGCGTCTGTAAAATAACCTTTTTTAATTCTTCATATTCGTATGATACAGGAAATTCTTGAAACTCATTTTTTACATTATCCGGCGGACGGAAAAGGATTCCTTTTTCAGCCTCTTTAAGCATGGTAATATCATTATAGGAATCACCAATGGCTATAACTTTGAAGTTAAGACTTTGCAAAGAAAGAACCGTCTTTCTCTTACTGTCCTTCTGGCGCAGGTTATAACCTGTTATTGAATTATCAGGACCCACGAATAATGAATGGCAAAAGAGTGTCGGCCACTTTAATTTCTTCATGAGAGGATTTGCAAATTCAACAAAGGTGTCTGAAACAATAATTAGCTGGATTTGTGATCGCATCCAGTCGATAAACTTTAAAGCCCCATCAAGCGGCTGCATGGTTTCAATAACATCTGTAATATTTTTTAGTTTAAGACCGTTCTCCTCTAATATTGCGAGACGTTTTTTCATTAAAACATCATAATCGGAAATATCACGTGTCGTGAGTCTGAGATCATTGATACCTGTTTTCTCGGCCACATTTATCCAAACCTCGGGAACAAAAATACCTTCCAGATCTGCGCAAACAATATACATACTATCCTCATTTGTTAATTATTAATCCTGACTATTCTCATCTTCTATCCGTATCAGTGCGGGCCTGTCGCTCACAACATCCAGTGAGTTGATTTCCTCTAGCGCTTTTGTAATGTCAGCCTCTCTTGCCTGATGTGTAAGCATTACTAGAGGAACCGAGCCGTTTACTTTCCTGCCCTTTTGGTGCACGGATTTTATGCTGATTTCATATTTACCTAAAATACCGGATATCCTGGAGAGAACACCTGGTTTATCTAAAGCAAAAAATCGAATATAATAATGAGTAAATATTTCATCAATAGGCATAACAGGAATTTTCCGGATATTTTTCATTTGATAGGAAAGTAAAGGTATCCTTCCTGTAGATCCTGATAAAATATTTCGGGCAATATCAACAGTGTCGCTTATAACAGAACTTGCTGTAGGCATCATGCCTGCCCCATGTCCATATAGTAGGATGTCACCGGTTGCTTCTGCGGAAACGGTAATTGCATTTAATGTATCATTTACATTAGACAAAATATTGTCAAACGTAATCATTGTGGGATGGACCCTTGCCTCAACAGCATCTCCTCGATTTTTGCTTATGGCAAGCAGTTTGATCCTGTAACCGAACTGCCCTGCAAATTCGATATCTATGGGCAAAATCTTGGAGATCCCTTCAATATATATATCATCTAAATTAATCTCTACGCCATAGGCAAGTGATGTCAAAAGCGTCAGCTTATGTGCTGTATCAAATCCTTCAATATCCAGAGTCGGGTCAGCTTCTGCATATCCCCTTTTTTGTGCTTCTAAAAGAGCTACTTTAAATGTACTGCCGTCATCCGTAATTTTAGAAAGAATATAATTACAGGTTCCGTTTAAAATACCGGTCATAGATTCTATTCGATTTCCGGCAAGAGACTCCCGCAAAGTTTTTATTATCGGCATACAGCCCCCAACGCTTGCTTCAAAAGCAAGATCAACACCTTTTTCTTCTGCCGCTCGAAAAATGAAGTTCCCTTGGCCGGCAAGTAAAGCTTTATTTGCGGTAACAACATGCTTGCCGTTGTTTATTGCTCTTAATGTAAGATCCTTTGCAATTGTCTCACCACCAATCATCTCTAAAATAATGTCAATATCCGGATCATCAACAACTTTATAAACATCGCTGGTCATAACACCATCATCAAATCGTATTCCTCTGTCTGTTGTAATGTCAATATCGGCAATGCGTTTCAGGTTGAGGATTGCGCCTGTCCGTGAACTTATCAGATCTTTGTTTTTAATAAGAATTCTTGCAACCCCTGTTCCAACAGTGCCACATCCAAGCATTCCTATATTAATCTTTTTCATAAAAATTTCTTCCTTTAAAATAATACTTCAGTAACACTTAGCTTTATCAACTTAGACTGAAATCACTTCACATCAAGGCATAAAAAAAATATTTCTTTTGCGTCTGCATCTATGCTTCAATTTAACTGTATTTGGTGCTGCTTTAGTATTACATGATATTCCTGATCCCTCTTACAGCCTGATTTATTCGCATCTTGTTTTCTATAAGTGCAAACCGCACATACTCATCACCATATTCACCAAACCCCAACCCCGGCGCGACAGCAACCTTAGCCTCTTTAATCAGAAATTTTGAAAATTCCACCGAACCCATCTTGACATGTTTATCAGGGATCTTCCCCCAAACAAACATGGTTCCTTTTGGACTTTTTATATTCCAGCCGATTCGATCGAGCCCTGAAATTAGGGCGTCCCTTCGCTCCTTGTAGGCTTCACAAATTTCTTTAACACAATCCTGTGGGCCGTTTAAAGCAATAATGGAAGCTATTTGTATCGGCTGGAAGATTCCGTAATCAAGATAACTTTTTATCCGGCGTAATGCTGCAATAGTCTCTTTATTACCTACACAAAAACCTACCCGCCAGCCCGGCATGCTGTAACTTTTAGACATTGAAAAAAATTCGACTCCTACTTCCTTGGCGCCCTTTGCCTGGAGAAAACTGGGGGCTTTATATCCATCGAAAACAAGGTCCGCATAAGCAAAGTCGTGAATGACCATGATGTTATTTTCCTTTGCATAGTCAACGAGCTTTTCAAAGAATTCGAGGTCTACCACTTCCGTAGTCGGATTGTGTGGGTAGCTTAAAATCAAAATCTTAGGTCTTGGCCATGTCTGCCTTGTAGCATTTATAAGGTTCTCAAAAAAATCCTGATCCGGTCCGACAGGTATTCCGCGTACATCACCACCAGAGATAATCGTTGAGTATGGATGGATCGGATATGTTGGGTTCGGTGTAAAGACTACATCACCCGGCCGGATAGTTACCAGAATAAGGTGAGACATCCCTTCTTTAACGCCTATTGTAACAATCGCCTCACTGTCAGGGTCTATATCCACGTCAAATCTGCGTTTGTACCAGTTTGCAATGGCAACTCTCAACTTGGTAATGCCCATAGAGGCTGAATACCTGTGATTATGAGGCTTATTGGCTGATTCTACAAGCTTATCAACAATATGCTGCGGTGTGCCAAGATCCGGATTTCCCATTCCAAGATCAATTATGTCCTCCCCTGCATGCCTGGCATCCATTTTTATTTTGTTGACAGTAGCAAATACATAAGGCGGTAGACGATCAAGTCTTGCAAATTTTGTCATGGAAAAACCTCCGGAACTTGTCAAGTTAATGGTATGCTATTTCATAAAATGTTTTCTTGTTACAATACAATCTTTATGATGTCAAAAAATTGTTTTGACTTTTTATTCAAATCTGTTTTATTTTTCGCGCTTATAACTGTTTTACAGAATTTATCAGGAGGAGACCTTTGAAAAATGGTAATTTTTGTTCGAGTTCAAGGAAGGCGACCAAATTTTAAATCAGGTTCAACCACAGGAATATATTGAATATTTCGAGGATAGCGCTAAAGCTTCACTGCGTGCCGAAATTTGAGCCTGACGCAGAAATCGGGCAGATAAGCGCAGACTTCGAAAAGTGCCTTTTTGTAAAGGTCTCAGGAGATTATAATGACAAAACCCTTAACTTATTCTGATGCAGGTGTTGATATTGATAAGGCAAATAAACTTGTCGGTATTATAAAAGAAATAGCAAACAAGACTCCAAGATCAGGTGTGATTGGTGAAATAGGTGGGTTCGGCGGCCTTTTTTCCCTTAACACTTCTAACTATGAAAACCCTGTACTGGTCAGTTCAACCGACGGTGTCGGAACCAAGCTTAAAATCGCTTTTAATATGAACAGACACGATACTATAGGTATCGATCTTGTTGCCATGTGTGTAAATGATATTGCGGTTCAAGGGGCAAAACCGCTTTTCTTTCTCGATTACATTTCAATGGGAAAACTCAACACAAAACTTGCCACAACAATCATAGAGGGTATTGGCGAAGGATGCAGGCAGTCCGGGTGCGCTCTAATTGGTGGCGAAACAGCTGAAATGCCGTCCTTGTATAAAGAGAATGAATACGACCTTGCAGGGTTTGCCGTCGGCATTGCAGATAATGCGAAAATACTGGATGGTTCTGAAATTCGTGTCGGCGATAAACTTATAGGAATCGCATCGAGCGGACTTCACAGCAATGGATATTCCCTGGTACGCAAGATATGTTTTGATATTCTAAAGCTCGATTATGACTCTCATATACCGGAACTCGGCAAAACTATAGGCGAAGAACTACTAACTCCAACAAAAATATATTCGGAAACTATCCGCCGTATTATAAAGGACCTGCCTGTTCACGGCTTTGCCCACATAACAGGTGGTGGTATTGAGGATAATATCTTACGGATTATTCCAAAAGCATGTGAAGTTGTTATGCAAAAAGGAAGCTGGGACGTGCCTGCTGTTTTTAATTTCCTTCAAGATGCAGGCAAGGTGTCAGACAAGGAGATGATGCGAACCTTTAATAACGGGATAGGTCTTATTGCTGTTGTCCCCGAAAAAGTTGCTTCGGAAGTTTTGGATCGCCTTGTTGCTCTTGACGAAAAGGCTGTTATCATAGGAAAAATCTCTGAATGCAAAGTTCCATCTGATCGAATCAAATGGATATAATATAATAATGGTAAACCAGGGTAAAAAGACGTTTTCGAATAAAATAGTCAGGCATATAGTAAATTTGCTGGACTGGATATCAAAAGGTCACAAAGATATTCCCCTTTGTAAAACCTGAGCAACCATAAAAACAGGCGCCAGGCGGGTGCCCGAAAACAGAAAAGATTGATAATTCTCGGCATCGAAACATCCTGTGACGAAACAGCGGCATCTGTGGTTGTTGACGGCACTAAAATATTATCTTCTGTTGTATCATCACAGATAGCCGTTCACAGCCCGTATGGCGGCGTGGTCCCTGAACTTGCTTCAAGGAAACATATAGAAGCTATAGTCCCGGTTGTTAAAGAAGCAATTAATTCTTCAGGTATAAATTTTCAAAAACTTGATGCAGTTGCAGTTACCCAGGGACCTGGTCTTATCGGTTCATTGCTGGTCGGCTTTTCCTTTGCAAAAGCATATGCCATGGCCCTTGATATTCCATGGGTAGGCGTAAGTCATCTTGAAGGTCATATCAACTCCGTATTTCTTGAACCGGATCCTCCTGTATTTCCATTCGTTGCACTTCTTGTATCAGGTGGACATACAAGCATCTATCACGTTACGTCCCACACAAAAGCAGTGTTAATGGGCCAGACACGGGATGATGCTGCAGGTGAAGCCTTTGACAAGGTTGCCAAGATGCTGGGGCTTGGTTATCCTGGTGGGGGTATTATCGGAAGACTTGCGAAAGATGGCGATCCTGAAAAAATCTCTTTTCCTAGACCTTTTCTAGACAAGTTAAGTTTTGATTTTAGCTTCAGCGGCCTGAAAACATCCGTAAACCGTTACATCCAGACGCACAAGAATGAGTATAGAAATATGATTCCCGATATTGTCGCAAGCTTTCAGGAATCGGTTGTAGATGTACTGTCATACAAGATTATTAATGCCTCAATGGTAAAGGATTGCAACAACATCGCCATGGTCGGTGGAGTGGCCGCTAACATTAGGCTTAGAGAAAAAGTAAAAGAAGAGGCTGCAAAAAAAGGAATTTATGTTCATATCCCTTCTTTTGATTTATGCACAGATAATGCAGCAATGATTGCAGCAATCGGCTACCATTATTTAATTAAAGGAAAAGTGTCACATATTAATGATGATGTATATTCAAAAGTAGCGATTTAGACGCTCAAATACTGCTGTTTGAGCTTTAAAATCCTTTTTAAAGAGATTCTACTTTTTTTTTTCATTTCGCTGTTACTGGTAATAATCCTTAATATCTCTTCAAACCCTTTCTCAATATCCGGACCTTTATGGCATATTAGAGCTATGTCAATATCTGCTGAAATTATCTGTTTTATTGCTGTTTTTATATCATAATGTTTTGCAACAGCTCCCATATCCAGGTCATCTGTCATAACTATTCCATTATAGCCCATGCGATCTCGCAAAAGATCTTTTGCGATTAACGAAGACATGCTTGCAGGCCATATAGGATCGATTTTTATATAAAGAATGTGCGAAAGCATTATTCCTGCCACATTATTTTTTATTGCAGATACAAATGGAGGCAGATCAAAAGACTCCAGATCTAAAAAGTCTACTTCAAGGTCAGGCATATTAAGATGTGAATCCAATGTTGTACGTCCAATACCAGGGAAGTGTTTTGCCACAGCCATAACGCCTTTTCGCTGAAGATGCTTTACCACTTTCTCTCCCATTAGAGATACCCATTGAGGATCATTCCCGAAGATACGATTTGCCATAATACTATTAATACCTTTTGGAGCCACGTCAAGAACTGGCGCCATATTCATGTTTATTCCCACATCTGTCAGCTCAGTAGCAGTTATCCTGGCAAAGTTTTCTGCATCTTTTGTGCCTTGCATGCCTGGATTTCCGGGGAACTGAGTAAAGGGTTGTTTTAGCCTCGCAACCTGTCCCCCTTCCTGATCAACGGAAATAAATAATGGCGGCTGACCGCATGACATTGCATACTCTTGAATTGAATTACAGAGTCTTTTTATTTGATCCGGAGTCTTCAAGTTTCCGGAAAAAAGAATTACTCCACCCACCTTGAGCGTATCTATGAGGAACATGAGTTCTTTATTAAGCTTAGTTCCTTCAAACCCGACCATCAGGCGTTGCCCTGCCGTCTGTTCGGAAGAATATTTTTGAAAAGTTAAAGAAGTATTCATTGAATTCTATTACCCTAACCCGGACAAGCCGGAATCAGAAATGAAAATATCACCGACATTAACGTTTGAGCCATAGAGGGCAAGATACTCGATTCTGGATGCTCGATGCTGGATAAAATGAGGAGCATCCTTTTTTAATATCCAGTATAGAAAGACCAGCATCCAACATCAGATACACAAGAGCTTCACAAGGTGTAATAAAAATATTTTGCCAAAAAACCACAAAATTTATAAATAAGAAACTAATCGAGTCAAAACTCGATTAGGGTTGCACGTTGCATTTTGTCTTTTGCGGGTTGATCTGTTGCAGGTAAAGGAATTTGTAGAAATGCCGAGATCGAATTCAGGTGATCCGTCACTAATCTACTATGAACTATGAGCTATTCTGTCTCGTTTTGTTGATTAATCGGATAACATGCCTTTTAAACTGTATCGCTTGTCGGGATTCATCTTTGAAAACTTTTCGATTTTCTTAATAAGAGCATCCATTTTTTTCTTTTCCAGCGGTTTTGAAAATAAAAACCCCTGGGCCAGCTGGCATTTCATGTTTGAAAGAATCGAATGTTGTTCTGCTGTTTCCACACCCTCTGCAACTACGTTCAATCCAAGTTTATGAGCCAGGGACACAATCGTCTCAACAATATTTTTGTTTTCACCATGGGCATTGTTAATCCTGGAGATAAAGCTTTGATCCACTTTTAAAGTATCAATGGGGAGTTGCTGTAGATAACTCATAGAAGAATATCCCGTGCCAAAATCATCAATAACAATTTGAACGCCGAAATCCTTTAGACGCTGAATTAAGGGTATTGTTTCATGGGCATCCTCCATAAGTGCTGTTTCAGTTATTTCTAATTTCAGCCGATCAGGTGGCAGACCGTTTTTATCAAGGTTTTCCTTAATCTCATCAATAAGGTTCGGCCTTAGAAATTGTTTGCTGGAGATATTCACGCTCATAAAGAGAGGCAACTTACTTTTTATCTGCCCTTCCCACCTTCGTAAATCTATACATGCTTGTTTAAGAACCCATCTGCCTATAGGTATGATCAGGCCTGTTTCCTCGGCAACGTGGATAAATGAATCCGGAAAAACCAGACCCTGCTCGGGATGATTCCATCGGATAAGGGCTTCGAAGCCGATAATTGATATTGTATCCAAAGAAACAATCGGCTGGTAGTAAAGTTCAAACTCATTATTTGCAATTGCCCTTCTTAAATCCGTTTCTATCTGCAAGAGTTTTAAAGCTTTTTCATGTAAAGTTTTGTCAAAGATCTTAAATTGCGATCTCCCTTTTTCCTTTGCATGGTACATGGCGGCATCAGCATCGCGAATGATGTTTTCCGGTCTGTCATACACTTTAGTGTTCAAAACAATTCCAAAGCTTGCAGGTGCATAAATCTCACTTCCGCTTATATCAAACGGAACTTTCAATGATTGCTGAAGTCTTTCTGCAATTATTACAGCATAGTTTTTGTCTTCAATATCCTCTAAGAGAATTACAAATTCATCACCTCCAAATCGTGCCAGTGAATCAATATCCCTCAATAAATCCTGTATTCTATTTGCAAAGGCAACAAGGAGTTTATCGCCGACATTATGGCCAAGGCTGTCGTTAATAAGTTTAAAGCGGTCTATATCCAGATAAATCACAGCAAAGAAATAATCTTCCCGTCTTTTTCCACGCTTTATCGCCATAGTTAGATGTTCCATGAACAAAGCCCTGTTTGGCAGACCGGTAAGTGTATCATGAAATGCCTGGTGATAGATCTGTCTTTCAGCTTCTTTAAGTTCGGAAATGTCTGCGATGGAGGCAACATTTTTATCGATTCCAGGGATCATTGCAAAAGTCATCAGGATATCTTTTTTAATATTATTTTTATCGATGAATTTGCATTCGAAGTTTTTTGCAAGCAGATTAGAACTTTCTTTGTGAGCGGGAAGCAATTTTCCTGTCATCAATTTTCTGTGAGTTTTATCGTTGATAAATTTAGTCCAGGGCATACGATTTTCAACTTCATCCTTTTCATACCCGGAAAGATCTGAAAATTCTGAATTTGCAAGTGATATTATCATATCTTCGTCAATAATGATTGTTGCGGTACCGGTATTTTCAAAAATCGTTCGATATTTCGCCTCGGATTCTTGCAGTTCGACAGTCCGTTCCTTAACTTTGTCCTCCAAACTTATGTTCGCTTCTTTAAGAGCAGCCTTGGATCTGTTAATATTATTTAACAAAATTTGAGTACAAATGCTGGTAAGTAGTATAACCACTACTGTAATTAAAATGGTTAAATTCTGACTGGCACTTATAATTTTTTCAAATATATAATATATTCCAGAAGCGCCGATACCGATAATTATTAAAGCACATTCATCAATTATTATTGAAATATTTTTTTGTTCCATTTAATGCTCCTGTAATCTCAATTCCAGCTTCAACTGTCTTTTAAGGGACTGCTTTTTTATAGCGTGATCTAAAATGAATCATAGAAACTTGTTGAGCTTAATTGTTTTTTCGGTTAGGCTTAGTATTGTTGATGAATTCATCTCTCCTGCATCAAGCGGAATTAATAAGTTCAAGAAAAAATGAAAAGCTTTAAATCTTCAAAAAAATTTATTTTTTATTTTTTAAAACTACCATCAATTTTATTTTTAATTATTTCAGGTTTTATTTTTGAATTCATTATAGGTTTCCCCTTTCTTGTTTTATGTGCTTTGGATAATATGTTTAACGAAAAAGAGTAAAACCTCCTGTTTCTTGCTCAAGCAATTTCCATTCAACTGTTCAACAATGCGTGTATTCTATTATTCAGATTGAAATTTTTAAAATTTATGATACAGTATTATAAAAAAAGGAAATTTGGTACGCCTGGCAGGATTCGAACCTGCGACCTACGGATTAGAAGTCCGTTGCTCTATCCATCTGAGCTACAGGCGCATTTAATATGATAAACGCCAAATATCATATGTTTTATTGGATGTCCATAATAATCACATAAACTGCTGTTATGAAAAAAAAAGCCAAAAAACAAAACAAAAGCACTGTAAACAAACTAAAAAAAGACTCCGCAGGCTGGAAAAAGGATAGCAAAAAATCCTCAAGTCAATCTTCTGATAAGGCTCTTGTCAAATTTGACCCACTGCAGCGCTATCTGAAGGAGATAAGCGATCACAAACTCCTCACCCGCGAGCAGGAAAAGGAGTACGGCATAAGAGTCCAGGAGCATGGTGACAGGGATGCTGCCTATGTCCTTGTAACTTCCAATCTTAGACTCGTCGTAAAAATTGCACTAGAGTTCCAAAGGGTATGGATGCAAAATCTTTTAGATCTTATACAGGAAGGTAATATTGGTCTCATGCAGGCTGTCAGGAAATTTGATCCGTATAAGAATGTAAAGTTTTCTTATTATGCCTCTTTCTGGATTAAGGCTTACATACTTAAGTTTATCATGGACAATTGGCGTCTTGTAAAAATCGGCACAACCCAGGGTCAACGAAAGCTTTTTTTCAAGCTAAAAAAAGAAAAGCAGAAACTGATTGACCAGGGTTTTGACCCGAAGCCCAAGCTCCTTTCCCAAAGGCTGGGAGTTTCAGAACGTGAAATCGTAGATATGGATCAAAGGCTTAACGGGTGGGATCTGTCTTTGGATGCGCCCTTTAAGGATGATTCAGATACCGAAAGAATCGAATTTATAAATACTGCTGTCGAATCAGCAGAAGACCAGGTAGCTAAAAAGGAAATTGAAGCCCTTCTTCATAACAAAATCTCTGAATTCAGAAAAAAAATGACTCCAAGAGAAATGGAAATATTCGACCTGCGAATTTTTTCAGATAACCCTGTTACATTACAGGAAATCGGAGACCGTTACGGAATATCAAGAGAACGCGTTCGCCAGATAGAAAAGAATATAATAAAAAAAATGAGGGAATTTTTTAAACGTGAAATTCCGGATTTTGCTTCATTTTCAGGTGAAAGTACTGCTTAACAACTGTTAATAAAGACCAATATTTTTTAATAAAGTCTGTAAACATCAAAATACTAGCGGGATATTATTCAAATGAAAACTTTTTTCCCCGAGTTGATCATTGTTACAATGATAATCTCATTTATTTCAGGTTGTATTTTTTATGAAAAAAAAACGCAATCTTCATTTGAAAAGCCTATTGCTTCTCACATACCTGACAGTGGATATTACTTTTTTACAAAAGCACAACTTGCACGAAAAGAAGGCGATTTTGAAAAAGCAATTGAAAATCTTACAGAAGCGATAAAAATTGATCCCGATTCTTTGTATCTTCAAAGAGAACTCGCTTTATTCTACGCTCAGCAGAATGAAGGCCAAAAAGCTTTGAGTGTTGTTGAAAGTATATTAGTGAAACACCCCGATGATGTTGAGACACTTATACTTTATGGAAAAATCCAACAAAACCTTCAAAATACCGATGAGGCTAAAAAAGCATATAAAAAAGTAATTGATATCGATAATAAAAAGGAGAAAATATATCTGCTCCTTGGCGGAATATACTTAAAAGACGAGAAAATGCCCGAAGCACTTAATGTTTTTAGCCGGCTTGTTAATAATTATCCTAATTCGTATCCAGGTCACCTCTTTTTAGGAAAGATCCATTTAAAGATGGACAATTATAAAGATGCTGAAAAACATCTTAACAGAGCTCTCAATTTACAACCTGAAATAATAGAACCCAGATTTGAACTGATAAACCTCTATAAAGCCCAGGGCAAAACAAAGAACATTGATAAAATTTATAAAGATATCCTGGAAATAAATCCTGATAACATTCGAGCAGCTATTGAACTCGGCTATTTTTACCATATAAGAGGGAAGACCAAGGATTCAGAAAAACTCTTTATAGATCTGGGCAAAAGGAGCAAGTCAAAATTTGCTATTATATTAAATATCATACAACTCTATATAGATAAAAAGGAATATGATGCTGCAATAACTATCCTTGAAGGTATGCTGAAAGGCGCTCCGGAAAGTTCGGACATTCATCACATTGCAGGCATAGCTTATTACGGTAAAAAGAAATTTGATAAAGCAATAATGCACTTTAAAAAGGTAAAATCCGATTCCAGGTTTTACCAGGACTCAATAGTGCATGTATCTTTTATGTACCAGGAAAAAGGAGATATCAATAAGGCAATTAATTATTTAAACGAAGCAATTAAAAAGGCGCCGGACAATCCTGAATTCTTGTATTATCTTGGAACGTTTTATGAGGATACTGAAAAATACAAATATGCTGAAGAGTTGCTTAAACAAGCCATTGAAATTGACCCTTCCGAAGCGAAATTCCTTTTTCGTCTTGGTGTCGTTTATGATAAATGGAATCGAAAAGAAGATTCCATGGAAACAATGAGGGCGGTAATAAAGCTTGATCCCAAGCATGCAAATGCATTGAACTATCTCGGTTATACCTACGCTGATTTAGGAATAAACCTTGATGAGGCTGAGCGTCTTATTAAAGAAGCATTAAAATATAAGCCTGATGATGGCTACATCACCGACAGCCTGGGATGGGTTTATTATAAAAAAGGGCTCTTCAATAAAGCATTAAAGCACCTTGAGAAAGCAGTCAAGCTGGTTCCTGATGATCCGATCATGCTGGAGCACTTGGGAGATGCTTATCTAAAAACAAACGACCGGGAAAAAGCTCTTAAGTTCTACAAACGCTCCCTTTTGAATAAAAAAAAAGATAAAAAAGAACTTGAAAGGAAAATAAAAGAGCTGACCGGTGAAAAACCCTAACCAGGATAAACAGGAAATTCGAAGCACTAAAATAATTAGTAACCGTACACGGCTTGAAACTTGAAATTGGAAATTAGAAACTTGGGAGAGCTAAACCGAGTTTACGAGTTGGATGCATTCATCAACAGTACAAAAGCATGAAAGCCTAATTCCCAATTTCTAATTTCAACTCACCGTGAACGCTTACAATAATTCTTAATTAACTAATGAAACTTATAAGTTTAATATTTTCCCTTGGAACAGCCGCTTTTCTTTTCTCTGCATGCAGCAGCCTGACAGGCAGGATACCGGAAAAATCCGCAGATCAGGTCGAAGCGCTGAATCTTCTTTCCTCTCTGAATATTAAAAATCACGGTCTTAAAACTTTTAAAGGAATAGGTAAGATAAAGCTGTGGCATAATGATAAACTTCAATTTAATGAGCGTGTTGCTTGGGCCGGCATGGACCCTGAAAGCCTTTTAATTGTTGTTTACGTTTCCGGACTTCCTGTAAGAAAAATTTCGACTAACGGAAAATGGCTCTACTATCTTGATTTAACCAGCAAGCACTTTCCTTTTAAAAAAATACGTTCAGCTAATGCCAACCTTGATCAACTGGTTTCAATCCCGATTCGATCGAGCGATGTTGTTTCACTTTTATCCGGCCGTGTCCCTGTTCACGAACATACTTCAGTCGGTTTACTAAAAAATAAACCGGAAAATGGTTATATACTTGTATTAAAGAAAGGATGGAGTGGCGTTATTGAAAAAATATATCTGGATGTAAACAAATCACAGGTTCAAAAGGTTGAGATATTCAATGCAGACGGCTCTCTTAAATATCGAGCAATATTTGAAAGAATGCAACATATTAAAGGTTATCATGTACCTTTAAGACTTGCAATTTCAAATGATAACGGTGACGGCTTTATGCTTGATATCGAAAGATACATGGCTGATGTATCTGTCTCTTCTTCTATGTTTGTATTATCACCGCCTGAAAAATAAACCTAAAAAATCAAGTTTCGCACTTATAGCTCGACATAAAAGATGTGCGCAGGCTACCGAAAATACCATTTTTCTCCAGGCAATATCAAACTTATCGTGCAGTGTGAAACTTGAGTTAAAACTTAAATATTTGTTAAATTATGAAAGCGGAAATTCTTGCTACAGGTGATGAAATCCGGTCTGGCGCTCTGGTGGACACCAACTCGGCGCATATTTCACAAAGGTTCGAAGAAGCCGGTATTTCTATCGTCCGACACAGTTGTGTGGGAGATGATCCTGACATTCTTGTTTCTATCCTTAAGGAAATCAGCAGCCGCACTGATGTGTGCATTGTAACAGGCGGTCTTGGTCCAACATCCGATGATATTACAGCGCAGTCCGCAGCTAAAGCCGCAGGAGTTAAACTTGTCCTTAACGATGAAGCTTTAAGCAGTGTTGAAGAATTTTTTAAAACCAGAAAACGTCTTTTCAGTGAATCAAATAAAAAACAGGCCCTGCTGCCGGAAAGCGCTGAATGTTTAAATAACCCTGTTGGTACAGCTCCCGGCTTTTTTCTAAAAATAGGCCGATGCCGTTTTTTCTTTCTTCCAGGCGTTCCTTATGAAATGCGAAAAATGCTTTCAGATATTGTTTTACCCCGCATAGAAGATCTTCAAGGAAATGTCAGAACTTTTTGCCCAAAAAGAACAATTTCAACATTCGGCCTGACAGAAGCCGCCGTGAATGAAAAGCTGATCGGTTTTTCCGATATTTTTAAAGAACTGAAACTGGGACTGCGGGCCAAATTTCCTGTTATCCAGATAAAACTTTACGGAAACGGGGAAGATGAAAGTTATCTTAATGAATTATTGGAAAAAGCATCTACATGGATATCTCAAAAAATTGGAAAAAGGATAGTCTCTATAAGCGGCAGTTCCATGGAAAGTGTTGTGGGCGATCTGCTTTGCCGGAAAAAGGCTACACTGGCGGTAGCTGAAAGCTGTACCGGAGGACTTATATCCCACCTACTTACAAATGTACCGGGAAGTTCGGACTATTTTCTCTTTTCAGGTGTAACCTATTCAAATGAGGCCAAAATAAGGGTGCTGGGTATCTCCTCTTCTACACTAAATAGATATGGTGCTGTGCATGAAGAGACTGCAAAGGAGATGGCAAAAGGTGCACAACGTATTTCCGGTGCAACTTATGGCCTTTCGACAACAGGTATTGCAGGACCCGATGGCGGAGCCGAGAACAAGCCTGTTGGGACAGTCTGCATTGGTCTTGCGACCCCTGACACTGTCCTGGCAAATCGGTTTCACTTTTCTTTTTTCAACCGTCTAATGAATAAAAAAATCTTCGCTATGACAGCGCTGGATCTCTTGCGGAAAGAACTTTTACGCACTTAAAAAAATTCGTACCCTATAGAGGCAGATCTACGGCATTTTGCGACAAAAAATCATTTCTTCCTGCCACCAAGTTAAAAAGCCACGAAGCAAATCATTATAAAACATTTTCTTTGTGTCTTTGTGACTTGGTGGCAAATAGCCTTTCCTTAAACCAAACCGAAGCTTCACTAATAAACTCTTCCTGGTGAGCTTTATTACTCATCAGATGATCACCATCTTTTTGAGTTATAAGTTTTTTTGGATCTCCGGCTTTTTCAAATATTTTAAGTGCATTGGAAAAGGGTACTACCTGGTCGGCATCTCCGTGGAAAATGAGTATATTGCTAATCTTTGAAAGCTTTCCCGTTATGTCAAAGGACAGCTTTTTTTCATCATAATCTGTTCTTCCCTCCTCTCTTTTTATCATTCGACTTCGCAACGGAGCTGCAAACACAACAATAGAATCCATATCAAATTGACTGGCTACCGACAGGCATACGGTTCCACCCATGCTGCTCCCGAAAAATCCTATCCTGCTTCCTAAATAATCCTCCCCCTGAATTGTTTCAATGGCACTTAGAAGGTCGGTGCATCGCCCATCAAGTGATGTTACATCTTTAAAAACACCTTCACTTTTGCCGCAACCGCGGTGGTCAAACCTGAAAAATGCTATACCTGAATCGTTACATCTCTTTGCCAGTTCGATTTGCTTCGGAGAACTGCCACTGCTTAAAAGACCGTGAGATCCTATAACAACCGGCGGTTTCTCAACAGCCGGTATATGAAGTATTCCCCTGAGAAGGAAATTGTCGGATAAAAAACTTATTTTTTTACAGATTGATTTCATCTTTAATTTCAGATATCGTTAAGTGGTTGAGTAGTTAAGTGGTTGAGTGTTTTTTATTACGCCAATATCAGCAAATCGCTAATTAATTGGACACTAAGAAAATTAGAATTTGCATTATGCTGATAATATTGATTTCGCCCTGGCGTGACTACTCAACCACTCAACAACTTAACCACTTAACCTCATTACTTGCAACCGATTTAAGACAATGACAATCAAAAAAGGACAAACTATCGATCTTAAGGTCACGGATATGGCCTTTGGGGGAAAGGGACTTGCACGTGTTGACAGCTTTGCTGTTTTTATTGACCAGGCTGCTCCACTTGATCTTGCGACGGCTCGAATAATTAAAAAGAAGAAAAATTATGCTGAAGGTCGCATAATAGAACTTCTTGAGCCTTCTCCGTACAGAATAAATCCTCCCTGTGAATACAGCGGATTCTGCGGAGGCTGCAAATGGCAGTTTTTAAACTATGACAGACAAATTGCCTACAAAAAGCAGCATGTTGCAGACTCTTTGGAGCATATAGCTCTTGTCAAAGGCGTTCTCGTTCACTCTACAATCCCTTCAAAACTGATTTTCGGATACAGAAATAAAATGGAATTTTCCTTCTCCGACAGGAGGTGGCTTTTGCCGGATGAAATGGGACGAGATGACCTTGAAACCGGTTTTGCCCTTGGGCTTCATGTACCCGGAACATTTTATAAGGTCCTGGATATCAATGCATGTCTGCTCCAGCCTGATCTTGGCAACTTAATCCTTGATGATATCAGAAAGTTCATAAAAAACTCCGGTGTTCCGGTTTATGGGCTCAGGAGTCATACAGGATTCTGGCGTTTTCTAATGCTGAGACACTCTGTTGCCCTTGATCAATGGATGGTCAACATCATAACATCTGCTGAAGACAGGGATAAAGTTCAGCCCCTTGCCGATCTTTTAAGGGAAAAATATCCAAAAATAGTGTCTGTAATAAACAATATAACGTCACGCCCTGCAGGTGTTGCCATTGGAGAATATGAAATCTGTCTTTCAGGTTCATCCTGTATAAAGGATAAAATAGGTCCTTATGAATTTGAAATATCAGCAAACTCCTTTTTTCAGACCAACACCCTTGGTGCAATGCGCCTGTATGATACTGTAAAAGACTTTGCAGTATTAAATGGCCAGGAGACTGTAATTGATCTTTACAGCGGTACAGGCACCATTCCCATCTATCTTTCAGAATTTGCAAAAGAGATAATCGGAATCGAAATCATTGAAAGTGCTGTGAGAGATGCTGAAAACAACTGTCGCAATAATCATATCTCTAACTGCCGTTTTATCCATGGTGATATTAAAAATTGCCTTGCACATATTACAAAGCGTCCCGATGTTATGGTCATTGACCCGCCAAGGGCGGGGATGCACAAAGATATAGTTAAGCAGGTCATTGATATGGCTCCTGAAAGAATTGTATATGTTTCATGTAACCCGTCAACCCTGGCAAGGGACATCGGTATGATGAAAGAAATATACCATGTGCTTGAGGTTCAGCCTGTTGACATGTTTCCCCATACGTATCATATAGAATCTGTTGCTAAACTTAAAAGAAAGTGAAGGTATTAAAACACCGGCCGCTTACCGCATGTTATGTAAACCGGATGTTTTAAAATGTTATTGACAACTCCCTCCTGCGTCATTAGTTTCAATTTTTCGTATAAACAAACTCTATAACAAGAAGAGACCTTTGAAAAATGCCCAATTTTGTTCAAGTTCAAGGAAGGCGAAAATTTTAACCGGAGGAATATATTGGATATTTCGAGGATTACAATTTGAGCCTAACACAGAAATTGGACAGATAAGCGCAGACTTCGAAAGGGAGTGTTTTGCAAAGGTCTAAAGAAAGGGAGATCTGCCCATGCTATTGAGTGAAATGAAAGAAGGCCAGACCGGAAATATTAAAAGCATTGCTGGAAACGGTGCGTTGCACAGGCGGATACTTGAAATGGGTATTTTAAAAGGTTCCGAGGTGCATATAGAAAAATATGCTCCTTTGAAAGACCCGCTTGAATTGATTGTAAAAGGCTGCCATATATCGCTTCGGGTTGAGGAAGCTTCATTGATTACAGTAGATAATGTGAAATAATAAGGAGTTAATGGGACAAAAAAGACTTAAAATAGCCCTTGCAGGCAATCCTAATTCTGGAAAAACAACAATATTTAACAATATTACCGGAACCAGACAGAAGGTCGGAAACTGGCCCGGCGTAACCGTTGAAAAAAAAGAGGGAACTATCAATAAGTACGGATACGATCTGACAATTATCGATCTTCCCGGAACATACAGTCTAACCCCCTTTTCCATTGAAGAAATCATAGCGCGTAATTTTGTTCTTGATGAATGCCCTGATGTTGTAATCGATATCATCGATGCTTCCAACCTGGAACGGAGCCTTTACCTTGCTACACAGCTAAGAGAAATTGACTGCAAAGTTTTGTTTGCCCTAAACATGGCTGACCTGGCCAAGACGCGGGGGATTAAAATCAATGCCGAGAAGCTTTCGGAGCTTCTTAATGTACCGGTTGTATTTACCGTTGGTAACAAAAATGAAGGGACTGATGAGCTTTTAAAAGCAGCTGTAAAGCTGGCGGAGTCTGGCTCTGAAATCCCTCAAGAGCGAAAGGTCCGGTACAACAAGGACGTTGAAAACTCCATTTCAAAACTGCAAAGCATTATTAAAAAACGGATTGGGAAAAAACTGCCTTATAACATAAGGTGGACTGCCATAAAGCTTATAGAAGATGATAAAATTTTAAAAAAAAGCATTCTTAAAAAGGCCGGAGACGATGCTCAGGATGTTCTCCAGGAAGCTCTATTGCAGCGCAGCTATATTAAGGATCGTTTTGATGAAGAGCCGGAAATTATTACAACAGATGAGCGATACGGATTTATTGCAGGAATTATTAAAGAAGTATATTCAACGTCAAGTAAACATCGAATAGATATATCTCGGAATATTGACCTTGTTTTGACAAACCGTTTTATCGGATTCCCGATCTTTTTCCTTTTTATCTGGGCGATGTTCCAACTAACCTTCTCCCTCGGCGCCTATCCAATGGAATGGATTGACATGGCTATAGGCCTGCTTTCATCCGGATTGGACGGCTTTCTCCCGGATAGCATCTTCAAGGATCTTCTTTTAAACGGAATCATCGCAGGTGTCGGTAGTGTTATTATCTTTCTTCCAAATATAATGATCCTTTTTTTCTGTATCGCAATCTTTGAGGATACCGGCTATATGTCCAGAGCCGCCTTCCTTATGGACAAAATAATGCACCTTATAGGCCTTCACGGAAAATCTTTCATCCCTATGCTCATGGGATTCGGTTGCAATGTCCCTGCAATCATGGCTGCCAGGACCCTTGAAAGTGAAAAGGATCGCATATTAACTATATTAATCACCCCTTTTATGTCCTGTTCGGCAAAGCTGCCTGTTTATATCGTGCTTGCAGGTACATTCTTCGGCGTTAGAGCAGGCAGCGTTATTTTCTCAATCTATCTTGTCGGGATTGTTCTTTCCATTATAACCGGTCGCCTTTTCCGCTCGACTCTTTTGAAAGGGGCTGATGCTCCTTTTGTCATGGAGCTGCCGCCTTACAGGGCTCCAATGATAAAAAGTCTTTTGATTCACATGTGGGACCGCAGCAAGATGTTTTTAAAGAAAATGGGTGGTATAATCCTTATAGGTTCAATTGTTGTCTGGGCTCTTTCAGCTTTTCCTCGTAATGTACAGTATTCTTCTGATTATTCCACTGAAACCAATAAGGTTACAGTTTTCCATGAGGCTGAAAAAATAGAAAGATCTTTTATGGGTAGTATCGGTAAAACCCTTGAGCCTTTATTTTCACCAATTGGTATCGACTGGCGCGGAGGAGTCGCCCTTGTAACCGGCTTTGTTGCCAAAGAGATCGTTGTCAGCACCATGGGGGTTCTTTATGCTGCCGAGGATGAAAAAGGTTCAGAGGCGCTAAAGAATGCACTTTTATCATCGGGAATGACCCCGCTTTCCGCTCTCTCAATGATGGTTTTTGTACTTTTGTATCTTCCATGCCTTGCAACAGTCGCTGCCATAAAACGGGAAACCGGTTCCTTTAAATGGATGTTTTTCAGCATCGCATACAATACTTCCATTGCATGGTTTGCAGCCTTTTGTGTTTATCAGGGAGGAAAGATTTTAGGTTTTTCATAACTTTTTAATGGAAACCACGGAAAAAATGCCTAAAATTGATAAACCGCAGGTTAACGAGTCCGTTGCAGTCCAAACAGAAATAAAAAAAGCCCGCGGCAGAGCAGCATTTTCTGTAATCCTTAATCTTTTACTATCTATCGGTAAAGGTACGGCAGGCATTCTTGGCGGTTCTTCTGCGCTCATAGGTGACGCCATTCATTCTGCCACGGATGTTATTGGATCTGCCGCCGCCTTTACAGGCCTTTGGCTGGCCGGAAAGAAATATCCCTCCCCTTTCCCTATGGCCTTTACAAAGCCGAAACAATTGCTACCCTGGTAACCTCTATTGCTGTAATTCTGGCAGGCTACGAAGTTGGGGTCGCCGGGCGTTTTTGGGGCCTGATACCCTGCCTGACGTTGTATTGACACTCCCTGTTGCTTTGATATCTCTGGCAGTAACTCTATCTTTCGGCTTTTACCAGTTACACACCGGTAAAAAGCTTCATTCAAAAGCCCTGGAAGCCGACGCCCGTGATTACCTGGCTGATGGACTGTCTACTTCCGTTGTGGTCGTCAGCCTTATATGGGCATATTTTGGTCTTAGATTAGACCGATGGGCTGCGGGAGCGGTTGCAGCATTTATTTTCTGGTCAGGTGGCAATTTGCTGTGGCGGGCCCTCCGTGACCTCATGGATGAAGCCATAGACCGTGACACGGAACGTAAGATCATAGGACTGATCGAATCTCATCCAAGAGTTGAGCACGTTGAACGGTGTTTGAGCCGTATGGCCGGCGGCCGGTTTATTGTCGATCTGGATGTTGTTTTTCGGTCTCATTCCCTTGAACTCGCACATAGAATTGGCCATCAACTGGAAGACGATATTATTCGCACTTTTCCTCGTGTAGTCATGGCCGGCATCAAAACCCACAGTCACCAGTCGGAACAGTTGCGACGTTTGACACCTGTCAAAAAGCCTGAAGGCACCATAGAAGCTCACCTTGCGCGATCTCCATGGTTTTTACTAGAAATCATCGACCGGGAGGACGGAAAAATTTCTGATCGTGAATATATCCACAACCCCCATTGGCAAGCGGAAACTAAAAAAGGATTCCTTGTGGGAAAATGGCTGCTTGGTTTAAAACCGGATCAGGTAATTATTGTTGAAAAAAAGGAAGGAACCGCCTCGGCTTTGCTTAAAGAAGCAGGAGTTGAATTGATTTTGGCTTCTGACTTAACCTCTGAAAAAGATAAATAGACAAATCATTCCTTCTGTAAGCTTCGCAAAATTCTTTGTTGTAAACATTATTTTTCTGTAATCATGAATTGTCTTGCCAGGATGCCACTTGTTCTCGAAATTAATTTTAATTTTATGGCTGCCTTGTACCAGAGTAAATAAAATCGATTTGCTTTTTCCAAAGCCCATTGTCTTTATATCCTTAACCTGCGTACCAACAGCAATCAGTTCATCACCCTTTTTATAATTTACACATTTCATATGTCTGCCTGGAAGCTTCCAGATATTGTAAGCTGTATATAATTGCTTCTCTTTGGCTGTTTTGTTTTCTCCCTTCACCGTGCCAAACGCTAAAATTACTACCATAAAGACAGACGCAAATATTGCAATCCTCTTCATTCTCCCTCCAGCTTTCTGAATTTACAAAGATTCTTCGTATCAAATAAAAGACCGAAGATAAAGAAAAAATAGAATCGAAGATTCTTGCATACAATATAAAAATGGCTTATAGGATGAAATTAGATTGTATATTCTAAAGTATTAACGGGAGTCAAAATGAATATTATTAACACATCGATTGAAGATATTCTTATCATTGAACCACGTGTATTTGAAGATGGTCGCGGCTTCTTCATGGAAACCTATCACCAGAAAGGGTACTTAAAATCCGGTATAAATAAAATCTTTGTTCAGGACAATCTTTCCTTTTCAATTCAAGGTACTCTACGTGGTCTGCATTACCAGGTTAAACATCCCCAGGCAAAACTAATCCAGGTTATTAAAGGTGAAATATTTGATGTGGCTGTCGATATAAGGCCCGGTTCATCTACATTCGGCAAATGGACCGGCGTTTATCTGTCGGATAAAAATAAACGCCAGCTCTTTATTCCAGAGGGTTTTGCCCACGGGTTCTGTGTTCTAAGCGAAACAGCCTTTTTTCTATATAAATGCTCCGATTTCTATGCCCCGGAAGATGAATGTGGTATCCATTGGACTGATCCTGATATCGGGATCGACTGGCCGGTCAATGATCCCCTTATCTCTGAAAAAGACAGACAAAATCCAAATCTTTGTGATATAACTTCCCAGCAACTTCCTTTCTTGGAGAATAAATGATGAAACTTCTTATCATCGGGTCAAAGGGGCAACTCGGCTGGGAATTATCAAGGCAGTGTAAAAGAAGCGGATTCTTATATCTGGCTGTTGACCTCCCGCAGCTTGACATAACGGATCAATCTCAGGTCGAAAATGCTTTTGTCGATTTTAAGCCCTCAGTTGTAATTAATGCAAGCGCATATACAAATGTTGATAAAGCGGAAGTAGAGCCTATGTCTGCCTTTTCTGTAAACAGCACAGGACCCGCCAATCTCGCCAGGTTATGTGGAAAATACAAAATACCTCTTATTCATATATCAACCGATTATGTATTTAACGGCACCAAGGGTGAATCTTATCTTGAGACAGACCCTGTATCACCTCTTGGTATTTATGGGAAAAGCAAAGAAGAAGGTGAAAGCAAACTTCGATCCATACTAAAAGAGCACATAATATTGCGGACCTCATGGCTGTATGGGGTGCACGGGCACAATTTTGTGAAAACCATGCTTGGTCTCGGTAATGAAAAGAAGATAGTTAAAGTCGTATCAGATCAATACGGCTCTCCAACCTGTGCAGCCGATCTGGCAGAAGCTGTTTTGACTATTGTAGGTAGTATCAGAAACAGTCTGGAAAATTCATGGGGAACATACCATTATTGCGGCCAGGGCGTAACAACGTGGCACGGATTTGCAAAAGCGATATTTGAAATAGCAAGTCAATACACCTCATTTAAACTCACTCACGTTAAAGCAATCACAACCGCCGAGTTTCCAACCAATGTAAAAAGACCACCTTTTTCCGCGCTTGAATGCAACCTGATTAAAAAAAGCTTTGGGATAAATCCAAAACCCTGGAAGGAGAGCCTTGAAACAACGATAGAACGAATACTGACAGCCTCGTAAAAAGTCATAAAATGTATTTTAATATATCAGGCTTATTGTTAAAGAAAGTTATCACCATTTGAATATCGAATGTCGAACAAGGAATATCGAATTAAGAAGGGTTATTCGTTATAGTTTACTTCGACATTCGTAATTCCTTGTTCGATATTCTGCGGTTCAAAATACGTCAGTAAAGTTGATTTTTTTCAAAAACTAATAACTTTACGTAATAACAAACCGAATTCATGGCAAAAAACAAAAAAATAGAACTCCTTGCCCCTGCCGGTAATCCTGAAAAGCTTGAAATTGCTATACATTATGGTGCAGATGCAGTTTACCTTGCAGGCAAAGAGTTTAGCTTGAGAAACTATTCGGGAAATTTTACCCTCGATGAACTTAAAACTGCTGTAAAGTTCGCCCATAGATTCGGAGTCAAGGTATATGTTGCCTGCAACATATACTCAAGGAATTACGAACAGGAAGAGATCACAGATTATCTGAAATATTTGGGTGAAATAGGTGCTGATGCCGTTATCGTTGCCGATCCTGGCATATTTTTAGAAGCCGGCAGGGTTATGCCAAACCTTTGCGTTCACCTTAGCACCCAGGCGAACACAACCAATTACAAAAGTGTTTTGTTCTGGGAAAAACTTGGAGTCAAAAGAGTAAATGTAGCAAGAGAGCTTTCATTAAAGGAGATAAATGAGATTACCTTGCAAAGTTCAATGGAAGTGGAAGCTTTTGTTCACGGTGCCATGTGTATTTCATATTCAGGGCGGTGTCTTCTCAGCAGTTTCATGACGAATCGAGATAGCAACCGTGGTATGTGCACCCACCCTTGCAGGTGGAAATATGCCGTTGTGGAAGAATTAAGGCCTGGTGAATATTTCCCCCTGGCTGAAGATGACCGTGGATCTTATATCTTTAATTCAAAAGATTTGTGTATGATTGAACACATCCCGGAAATGATTGAATCTGGTATAAATTCACTTAAAATTGAGGGGCGAATGAAGGGGGTTAACTATCTTGCATCTACTGTAAAGATTTACAGGGAAGCTATCGATACATATTATTTTTCGCCTGAAGATTACGAAGTTAAAACCGAGTGGATTAAAGAACTTTCCGCAGTCAATAACAGGGGATATTGCACAGGCTTTTATTTTGGTAATATAGACCAGATACTCCCGAATTACACAAAACAACCATCTGTAAACGGACACCTGTTCATTGGAAAAGTATTAGAAAAAGCAGGCCGGCACCTGGCTCATATTGAGATTCGAAATAAGGTCTTCAAAGGCGACAATGTTGAAGTACTATGCAGAAAAGGTCCGTCGTTTCCAGATAAAATTAATGATATTATAGACAATGATGGAAAATCAGTCCCTTTTGCTCAACCAGGCAGCAGAGTAACTGTTGCATTGAATAACGACTGCCTGCCCAATGATTTGATTAGAAAAATAATAATTTTTAGAAATAACTAAAGGTTTTGTTTATTATGCCGATAAATAAATTACATGACACCTAATCACCTAACACTTAAAACTTATGGAAAAGCGGGCAATATACGTTATACTTTAAAGAAGGGCTTGAATATTAAGTTACAGATAGAAACCCTTCTGTAAATATCAAAGCATGTGTTAATAATATTAAGGATAACAAGAAAATAGATTCTTCATCGAAACATGATTCATCGGTAATTGCTAAAGAGGATAAGGTGGTATTATATTTAAAGGCTAAGGAGATCCGGGAGTTGGCGAAGGTTATAAAAGGTCTTCCCGATATCAGGGAGGAAAAAGTTGCCGAGTTGAAAAAGCAGATTGATCAGGGAACATATAAAATCGACGGGAAAAAAATAGCATTTAAGATGATAAAGGAATTTATCCTCGATGAAATATTATTATCGCATGAAAGTTTTAGTATAAGTAAAGAATTAAGACTCTGATATGATGATAGATCACAAAACAAGGCTGACACAGAATATTGAACACTCCCCAGAATATTGAACACTCCCATTTTTACAGCTTTTAATTATATTCATATCTCCTTTTTATTGCCCTTTAAAAAAAGTTCTATTTCACCTATAGGAATTCCGAGCTCCTCAGATATCTTTTGAGCGTCTAAACCTTTATAAAACAACCGTGATAATTCATCATATGTGTCAGTCATAATATTGCAATTTGTATGTTCCATTGCCTTAATATTCATAACCTTTTCAATAAGCTGACCTTTCTCCATCATTATCACGAAATTCTTAGCATTTTTCAGTTCTTCTTTTTCGGTCAGTCTTTTAAATTTCCTTTTTTCTTCATTAATCATATCGTATATAGTATCAAAGGTTCTTTTGGATTGTTGCTTTGTTACCTTAACGGCTACTTCTGTATTAAAACTGTTTATATTCCCTATAGATTTTCTATTTAAAACCATCTGATTGTATTTAATCCTGTTATAAATCAGAAATGAAATTATTACACAGCAAAGACTTATTCCTATAGCATCCAGTGTTGTTTCTAATGTTGGTGTGGTGTAAATTGTCATTTTCATCTCCTTTTTGCTGGAAAGCTGTGAGACTTAGAAGCCGGAAAACTATAAGGCTATTAAACCTTTCCCAACGGCCTACACTCTTCCCAGCCGCCCAGCTTCCCGGCCTTTATAGCAGCTTTATCTTTCTAAGTTCTTCTCTAATATGTATAACAGCCTGGGAATGAAGTTGAGAAACTCTTGATTCTGTTATACCTAAAACTTTGCCTGTCTCTTTCATAGTAAGTTCATCCATATAGTATAATGAAATTACCATCCTTTCCTTTTCCGGCAATTCTTCTATAGCTCCTGCAACGGCTGCTTTTAGCTCTTTAATTCCTGTCAAACTTAATATATCTTCTTCATCGCTCTTTATAAAATAACTCACCAGGGTCTCTTTTTCATGATTGGAAAAAAATCCCATTTCTTCTAGACTAATAAACGAAATGCTTGACATTTGTTTGATCCGGTAAAATTGATCAATGTTTATTCCTAATTTTTCTGCAACTTCCAGGTCTTCAACATCTCTGCCAAGTTTCTGCTCCAGCTTCAAATAAGTTTTTTCCATTTCGCGGACTTTCTTCCTGTTTGATCTTGAAATATAGTCTCTTGATCGCAACTCGCTTAATACTTCGCCTCTAATCCTGAATGTAGCATAAGTCATAAACTTATTATCTCTATCCGGATCATATCGCTCCATGGCCTGAATTAACCCGATAACTCCAACATTTAATAAATCATTAATATCTACAGAGGGTGGAAGATAAATTGCAATCTTATGTACAATACGTTTTACCTCTGGAAGATATTGGGTTATTAACTGATTTCTTGCTAAATAATCATTTTTATCTAAATTGTTTATTTGTTCTTCTGCCGGCTGCATATAACTTTCTCTACTAAATTAAACATTGATATTCATCGAGCCAAAAATGTTATGCGAATTTATCCTGAACAAGATGTTTCCAGCAGAAATTGGAATCACCATCTGGCAACTTCAAAGCCTGCATGCTTGACATTCTCTTTGCTATCATCTCAAAGCATTTGCTGGCTTTGGTTTCCGGATATAATTCGATAACAATTTTTTGACGCTTTACACTCTTTTTAACTTTTTCATCAAACATCACACACCCGAGATATTCGATCGATATATCCAAAAACCTTTCTGCTACCAGGTTCAACTGCCTGTATATCTCTCTGCCTTCCTGATCATTTGCTGCCTGGTTAACAAGTAATTTACAATGCTTTTCGGAATATTTAAGAGATAGCACTTTCATTAAGGCATAGGCGTCTGTTAGTGAAGTAGGATCAGGAGATACAACAACTATTATTTCATGAGCAGTAGCGTTGAAATCCAAAACATCTGTTGAAATACCCGCTGCCGTATCTATTAATAGGATATCAACCGAATCTATTAATGTGTCTAATTTTGTAAATACCTGTATCTTCTGCTGTTTTGTTAATTGAGTAAGTTCTTGAATACCTGAAGAAGCAGGAAGTATCTTTATATTTCCAGGGCCATTCAGTATAATCTCCTGAATTCTTCTTTCACCTGAAATGACATGGGACAGGTTATATTTAGGAGCCAACCCTAACAGCACATCAAGATTACCAAGTCCAAAATCCGCATCTAATATAAGGACTTTTTTTCCAAGTTTGCTAAGTGCAAACCCAAGATTTGCAACTATACTTGTCTTTCCAACACCCCCCTTGCCGCTGGTAATGGCTATAACCTTTGTATCGTTTTTGTTTTTTTTAGGATATTTTTGAATAGACATACCCTCTTTATCTCCAATTCTTTTGGAAAGATTAATAACCTTTTTTTCCGTAACTTTCTGGTTCATTATATTACTTTCTCCTCAATTAAAAACTAACATTGATGGCGTCGTAAAAAGTCCCATCTACTGCGTTGTTGCGGTTTTTCAGGCACTCGGCATACTACATGTATTGCCTCGTCCCTGGAAAACCACTACGCCTTGCATATGGAACTTTCTACTTAGCCATCGGCGTTACTTTTTACGAGACCATCAACATTGATAGTTTCGTAAAAAGCAAAGAAACCACGAACCCTAACTTGCCGCCTTATGCGAACAATACTGTTTTAAGCAATGATCCTGTATATTTTATATATATGAGGCAGTTTCAAAATGTTCAATTTTGTTCGAGATCAAGGAAGGCGATCCGCCTCAGGCGGATTAACCACAGGTCCGCCTGAGGCGGATCGAGGATTAAAATTTAAGCCTGACGCAGATATCGGACAGATAAGCGCAGACTTCGAAAGGGAACGTTTTGAAATTGGCTCATATAACAACATGCATGTTTCATGCCTATATTTACCTGGCCTGCTTAAATATATAACGTCTTTATTTAAAAGGATAAAACATGATTTAAATAATCCACTTTAATATGTCATAGCGCCAGGCGATGGATACTTGATGTTTAGTGGTAGATTTTTGACGATTAAAATTTGAAGGTTGGAAGTTTAAAAACAAAAAACATACAATCTATATTTTCAATGAATTTATAACTATTTAAATAAGATAGAATCGAAGGAAAACTGAGACTGAAAAAAAGTCAATTTTATACCGGGAAAATTCGTAAAGAAGTGCCGGGAAGATAGGAGATAAGGTTGTCCGAAGTCGTTAGGTCAGTAAAAAATCATTTGAAGCGTCAATTTTTTGACAACTGTCGGCAATCATTTCTTGCAAGTTTTCCATTAATTATCTCAAGCTTTTCATTAAGTTGCCGATATGGGTTGTTAAGGTGTGTCAATAAATTGGTGGGGAAATGGATAAAATTCTTGTTGTTGATGATGAAGTAGAGGTATGATGTCTTGAGCGCTGCGTTTAATCTCTGATTTATAATCAATACTCCCAAGATGATCTACCACTATTGTGATCATTTTTTGAGAAAAACTACAATTCCGTCTGAAGCTTTACATTATCACCTTCTCTATGGGCGTGATCAACGACAATTAAATTTCCCGTTTTTCCTACCTCTTAACAAATTAATCTTATTAAAAATACTTGGAAAACCTATCCTTTCTTAAGAACAAATAGAACCTGATGGTCTCGCAAAAATTCAAAAAGACTCTCTCCTTATCGAAGATCCCGATCCTGTAAGCGGGGAAATTAGAGGGCCGGGGTCAAATTTCCAGGTTTACCGGCATGTGTGTCCTTTTCGAGTAAAAACATGCATTGGCAGGCATAAAAATGACAATTAACGGCAAAAAGGTGACGATTTTTCTCCCTTTATAAAAAACCACTTTATTGGCCATATACTATAACTGTTTGATAAATCATGTTATTTATATTTTTGCCGTTTTGGCACGAATATTGCGGTAATATTGAAAGTACCTATTATAAACGGCTAAAATTTTTTACTATCTTTAGTACTAAGTTCTTTGATTTGAAATTTTAATTATTTTATCGATACAAACGTTAATAATTATTTTATCTTGGCATGAGTTTCGAAAAGCATATATAGCCTCAGTAGGCATCACAATACCTCAGCGTATTAGCAAAGGGTATGGGCCGCAAAAAGCACAGTTAACGTCCTATTTCACCAAGGCGAAGGTAAAGGCTACCTTCCAAAGGGCGGCAGTGAATCAGAGGCACAAAAATATGAATCTAATTTTTTACAATTACTGCGAGACACAGTCAACCGCTAACGTTTTGGCTCCAGCCGAAACGTTAGCGGTAAAAAATAAAAATTTTGAATTAAAATATTTTGAATAAAATTGCGGAATGGCAGCAACAATTTCTGGTAGGCCTATCAATTTTTATAGGGTTATGTATTTTTTCTCGGCAAGTATATAAATGGTTAAAAACCGGGGTATGGATTGAAATGCCCATTTCTATTCCTATCAATTATATCGGGGTAGACCTTTCTCCTATCTACTCACCAGAAGATTGGAAAGGTTTTGCCAAAGTTACCAGGTGGATTTGTGCGTGGCCTTCATCCGTTGGTCTTCCAATTATTACATGGGTTATTACTGCTATTATAAAATCAATAATCCAAACAAAAGATAGTTCGTCCGAAATAGAGTAAAAATAAAAACCGCTAACAAATCACTACTCGTGCCCAGCTAAATCCGAATCGCTGGGATTCCGCTTAACGGTGGAAGAAATTTGATATTGTTACCCAGTGGGTGACCGCACATAAAGAAAGCTATGCACCTTTCTGCAGGGCTTGCCCTGGCATTAGGGAGAATGGATTGGGCAGTAAACCTCATTGCGGAGCTTGCTCCGGCGCTGAGTAGCTATATCCGCGGAAGTACCACATGAGCAAAGTTTAGCCAGCAGCTCATTAGCGAAGTCCACGGGCCGAACCGGCAACGGGAGTCCGAAGCTGGATGGAGCGAGGTAGCAGGCTCTGTATTGAGCACCGAAAAATGTATAATTGTGGTCCATTAGGATAAGTTTCGCACAGCGGAATGAAAGCCGACGCGGTGCAGTGTGTCGGAAGGCAGCAAGCTTGTATGCGCTATGGCGAGTGTACAAGTCACCACCGGGGTCTGAGACCAGGGCATGTTCTCAAAGGGGTAGCTCGGGAACTGGGGAGATCCGGATGTGGCCTTGCCCGCAAGGGGAAGGTATCAGGGGCGGATAGCAAAGAGTGAACAAACCTGAGATAGGCATTCGGAAGTCTTAGTAGATCATAGTACCGATGTTCAGGAACGTAAACCTGGACGGGAAGGTGGGGAAGTGAAGCCCAAGCGACCCATTGCAGGGAAGGAGAACCAGGTGTGACGTTTTACTGGGAGGAACTACAGGAGGCACTCAGAGGCCACCAACTCACCAAATTCCAGTAAAGTGCATAGGGTGGCAAATGTCACTCATGGGTAGCATAGTCATGCGCCATACGGGGTGTCGCCTGTGTGGTTTCTAAACCGGTAAAAAGGTTTAGAACCGAAGAACCGTATGAGGGAAATCTTCACGTACGGGACTGTGGGGAGGGCGCAGAGTAACCGGTGCCTTTACCCGGAACTGGATGGCTATTCCGCTGCGCTCCATAGCCACCAGTGAGCTTGAGCGATTCGGCGGAAGAATCGAATTGATGACGCAATTTCTCATTAAATTGTATAGAAAACAAAAAAGTATTCAAGCATAATTGGCAGGGTTGGTTTGATATATCAAAAACAAAAAAAGAGGAGAAAATTATGAAAAGACAAATTACTGCAATTGTAATGTTGGCATTAATGGCATTTGCTGGGAATGCATTTGCCTATGGTGATGTCACACCTTCTGAAGCTGCTGACATGGTAGTAAATGATGGTGCCTTCATCCTGGATGTACGAACCCCAGAGGAGTGGAATTGGGTCGGGCATCCCGGTGAAAACAAACTTTGCGAGGGGGCTGAGTTGCAGGGTTATGTGCTGAACGTTGCTTATAATGTTTATCATAAGGGACACAGCAAAGGCGATGTTTTGATTGTCAACACTCAGTTTGTTAAGGATGTCAAGATACTTCTTAACAAAGATGTTGATATTATTACTATGTGTCGGTCTGGCAAACGTTCGGTTATGGCAGCAAAGGCTCTTGAGGCTGCTGGTTTTACAAATGTTTATAATATGCTGACTGGTTTTGAAGGTGGAAAGGATGATGCCGGCTACCGCACCATAAATGGTTGGAAGGTAGATGGCCTGCCTTACAATTATTCAGGTGTTGGTGACTACAAAGATTAAAATACATACAATCATTCCAATCCTGTCAACTCAAAGGGGCTGCTTAGAGCGTAGCCCCTTTACTACCTTTTAATTGCCTGAGTTTAAGGTGATAGTTGATACATATATAGAATAAGCACAAGCAGGGTGGGCCGTCCTTGCTGCCTTTTCCAAATCAAACGGTGGGAGCGCCGAACCAGTCGCTACCTAAGATGATCTACCTCTATTGTTTGTAATCATTCTTTAAGAAAAACTACAATTCCGTCTGAAGCATTACATTATCACTTTCTCCAGGGGTGTTATCAACGACAATTAAATTTCCCGTTTTTCCTGCCTCTTAACAAATTAATCTGATTAAAAAATACTTGGAAAACCCATCCTTTCTTAAGAACAAATAGAACCTGATGGTCTCGCAAAAATTCAAAAAAACCCTCTCCTTATCGAAGATCCTGATCCTGTAAGCGGGGAAAGTAGAGGGCCAGGTCAAGTTGCCAGGTTTGCCGGCATGTGTGTCCTTTTCGAGTAAAAACATGCATTGGCAGTCATAAAAATGACAATTAACGCCAAAAAGGTGACGATTTTTCTCCCTTTATAAAAAACCACTTTATTGGCCATATACTATAACTGTTTGATAAATCATGTTATTTATATTTTTGCCGTTTTGGCACGAAAATTGCGTTAATATTGAAAGTACCTATTATAAACGGCTAAATTTTTTACTATCTTTAGTACTACGTTCTTTGATTTGAAATTTTAATTAAAAGTCTTCTCCTGTGTACCTGCATTTTTTCAGACAAGGGCCAAAATAATAAATAAAATGAGAAATGCACCGTGCGAGAATATCGGCATTTTTAAAAGCCGGATTTTTATTTTGAGACAGGCTAATCCTTCTACGCAACTTATAAGTTTATTAGCTTGACCAACTCGCTATTGTTTGTTGCATTCCGCTACATAAACCCAAAAAAGGATGTAAATCGTGTTATCGGAATGTCGATCAAACAAACATTTATTTCAAATACCAAAGATAGCGGTCATACTCTTTAAGTTGCGTTATAGGATTATATTTGATGAAGAAGACAGTTCGTCAGAGGTAATATAATGGATATTTTATCGGGTGATATTTCCGGTTTAATTTTCAGATACATAACCAGAGACTCCCTTGGTAAATTTTCACTTGATGGTAAGATTTTAAGTGTACTTGCGGAGTTGGACGGAAGAAAAAGCCTTGCTATGATTGCCAATACAAAAGGGCTGAGCATGGACAAAATGAGAAAAATCATTTATGAGATGCTCCAACTTGATCTGATCGAGCCTGTAGAAGATGCCGGTTTAATGCTTGATAAGGAATTTTTTGATTATCTTAACGATCAGTTATCACTTGCTGTCGGTCCCATAGCCGGACTATTGATAAAAGATACAGTTAACAGCATAGGCTGCAATTTAACTCAATTTCCAAAAGATATGGCGGCAGGACTTGTATCAAATCTCGCAAGTCAGATTGATGATAAGGAAAAGCGCTCTGAGTTTCAAAGGAGTGTTTTTAATAAAATTGCCCAAAAAGGAGGTTAAGAATAATGATTATAAAATGTGATAATTGTGGAAAACAATACAATATCGATGTGAATAAAATAAAAGGGGAAAAGGTCAGGACACAATGTTTAGAATGTAATGGAATTATAGTTGTAAATAAGTTTAAGCCTGAATTTGAATTGGAATTGGTTGATTATTCTTCTCTGTCACCAAACGGAAAGGAAGGTACAACAAAGCTGGCCGAATCTTCCGATGATAAACTGTCCGGAAAACAGTCACAAGAGACCAAACCAAAAAGAAAATTCTTCGATGCTTTTAAATTAAAGACTAAATTCAATATTGCAATAGGCGCACTATTTCTTGTTTGTGTTATTAGCATCTATTTTATTGCAGGCGACAGACTACAAAAAGATGCTGAAAAACAGGTATTCGATAAAGCTCGTCTTTTACTTACCACAATGGAATCTTCAAGATCTTTTACAAGCAAAGTAATAAAGCCGGCCCTTTATAAGGCTCTGCCCGGAAGATTTATAGTTGAAGGCATGTCGTCATCTTTTGGTGCTCGTAATATCTTTGAACGAATAAGTAAATCTTATCCTCAATATTATTTTAAACATGCAGCACCAAACCCCAGAAACCCTATTAATAAAGCAAGTGCTCTCGAAATGAACATCATAAATAAATTCCAGGCAAATCCTGCTTTAAAGGAATGGAAAGGGTTTACGGATAAAAAAGGTAAAAAAGAATATATGATTATGAAACCTATTGTTGCCAAAGAAAGGTGTATGCGTTGCCACAGTGCACCCGAGAAAGCACCCTCGGAACTTATAGAACGCTATGGTGCGAAGAATGGTTTTGGCAGAAAGGTAGGTGAAGTAATCGGCACTTTGACCGTTTCTGTTCCGGCAAGCGCTGTTATGGACACTGCATCAAAAAACACGTTTATTTTCATAGTTATAGTAATATTGTTTTTTGTTATTCTGACTTTGATTATTAATTTTCTTTTTGGAAGAGTTATTTTACAGCCAATAAATAAACTTTCAGAAGTTGCCAATAAAATCAGTGTTGGAGAAATAAATGAAGATATTGATGTGTCGGGTGAGGATGAAATAGGTAATCTGGCAAAATCTTTTGAGAGGATGAGAACATCTATTAAGATAGCTTTTGACAGAATAAAAAGAAAAAGATGATTTTTCTGACGGTGATAATAGTCGTTGAGTTATTGTCAATAGTTGCATATGATAAATTTGGTAACACTCTTAAGTTGAGACATCCTTTATTCTGCAGCTAAAACTCATGACAAGAATCCGTATCAGCAAATCGAAAATTATTATTTTTATTATATTACTAACGGGAGTCCTGTGCGGAGTTGTTGCAGGTGCGTTTTTCGGCCTGACCCACGACCTTCCCCAGATCCGCACCCTTGAAACCTTCAAGCCGTCTGCTGTAACACGAATATATTCCTTAGACAAGGTCTTACTTGCAGAACTTTTTATTGAGAAAAGGGATCCGGTTCCCCTTAAAGTTATCCCTTACTATCTTAAGGCGGCACTTATCGCAACCGAGGATAGAAAATTTTACAAACACAGCGGAGTTGACCTGAAAGGGATTTTAAGAGCAATAGTAAAAGATATCCGGGCAGGAAAGTTTGTAGAAGGTGCAAGTACGATAACCCAGCAACTTGCAAAGACTCTATTTCTTACATCTAAAAAAACCCTTATCCGCAAGATCAAAGAAGCGGTTTTAGCCTTTCAGATGGAGCGCCGCTACACTAAAGATGAAATACTTGAGCTGTATCTAAATCAGGTCTATTTCGGCAGCGGTGCATATGGTGTTGAATCGGCCGCCCGGTTATTTTTTGGAAAATCTGTTAAAGACTTAGACCTTACCGAATGCGCTCTTATAGCAGGTATGCCCAAGTCTCCTTCCCTCTATTCCCCCCTGATAAACAAGGAACTATCGCTAAAGCGCAGAAATACTGTTTTAAAGCAGATGGCCGATACAGGTATAATCAATGAAACAGCCCTTAATAAAGCTCTTAAGCAGCCGCTTCTGCCGGAAAAGCCCGGCTTAAATCTTGTCAAAGCACCTTATTTTATAAGTCACGTTAAAAAATTCCTTGAAGAGGTTATAGGACCCTCAAGGGTCTATAAAAGCGGACTTACAGTTTTCACCACACTTTCCTATGATCTCCAGAAAGCAGCGGAAAAATCGGTTGAAAAAGGACTTTCAGCCCTTAAAACAAGAATGAAGCAAAAAAGGATCAAAAAGAGCAACCCCCAGTCCGCTCTTATCTCTCTTGATATACAATCCGGCGGGATTTTAGCTATGGTAGGTGGTAAAGATTTTTTTAAAAGCCCGTTTAACAGGGCTACCGTAGCCAGAAGGCAACCCGGTTCAGCTTTTAAACCGATTGTTTATGCTTATGCAATTAAGCAAGGTTTTCCCCAGAGCACCTTATTGCTTGATGCGCCTGTTGTATTCAAAGGCGCAAAGAACGGCAAGGATTGGCAGCCGAAGAACTTTTCAGGAAATTTTTTAGGTGAAATGACCTTAAGAAAAGCCCTTGTCCTTTCTAAAAACATCCCGTCAGTCAGGCTCATTGAAATGCTCGGGCCTTCCTCCGTGGCCCGCTTTGGACACACTCTCGGGCTTGAAACACCCATTTCTCCTAATCTATCCCTCGCCCTTGGATCATCAGAAGTAACCCTTATAGATCTAACAGCAGCCTATTCAGTATTTCCAAATAAAGGGAAAAGCATTAAACCATACTCTGTACTTGAAGTCATAGATCAACATGAACGTGTAATATGGCGAGTCAAACCCCGTAAAAATATTGTAATGTCCCGAGCCGGAGCTGCAATAATGTCAAATATGCTAAAAGGTGTTGTCGAGGAAGGTACAGGAAGGAAAGCGCTTAGTCTAAGACAGTCTGTTGCCGGTAAAACCGGAACGACTGATGAATTTAAAGATGCGCTCTTTATCGGTTTTTCACCCTCGATCTCTGCGGGTGTGTGGGTTGGACAGGATGATTCTTCTAAACTAGGGGACATGGAAACCGGAGCCAGAGCCGCACTCCCAATATGGATAGATTTCATGAAAAAAGCACTTTTAAATAAGTCCTATCAATATTTTGATATTCCTGACGATGTTGTACAGGTTTACATGGATACGACAACAGGCTTCCTTGTACCTGAAGACTCACCTGACGGGGTAAAGGTGCTTTTTAAAAAAGGAACCGAACCAAAGCGGTTTAAATAAAATAGCTGGTTGCAGGGCCACGTCATTTAAACAGGTAATTGCTTGGAATAAATAAGGTTTGCGGCTTATGAAAAACATTAAAATTCCAAGCATCCATTCTCCGTAGCAGGCTACTGCGAAGGATGAACCAAAATACAAATCACAAACAAATATCAATGACCGAAATTCAAAATTCAAAACAGATAGAATAACGCCGAGACATCTAATAACTGATTGAAATGTTTTGGTCATTGGAATTTGTAATTTTTATATTGTTTGTAATTTGAGTATTGTAATTTGGGATTTTACTGCCGTATCCGGGAAACCAAATCGCTTCTATCTGAATTAGCTAGAGTTGACTTTGACGTTTCCTTGTAGCCGGTTTCCCGGTTATTGACTTTTTCTGCATCCTGCAATATTAAAACGTAGCTATGATTTCTTTTCTTAAAAAAATTGCAAAATCTCAATTTATCTTCCTCTCCTTTCCAATTATTCTCATTGGCCTTTTTGCCTATTCTATAGGAATACCCTTCCTTGACCTTATGGAGTTAAAAACTGTTGATGCAAGATTTGAATCGAGAAAGAGAATTTCTCCAGGTTCTGATGTGGTTTTGGCTGTAATTGATGAAAAAAGTATTGCAATGGAAGGGAAATGGGTCTGGCCCAGATCAAAAATGGCTGATCTTGTAACAAAGCTTTCAAATGCAGGAGCCAAGGTTATTGCATTTGACATCGGATTCCTTGAACCTGATAATAAAAGAATCGTTAAAGTCATAGATGATATTCAAAGTTCCTTGCATAGTATAGAGCTTGAAGACAATAAATTTCTTGAAAATATTAAAGCGCAATCCGATAATGATAAACTCCTGGCCGATGCTATTAAAAACTCTTCTGCCAAGGTAGTACTCGGTTATTTTTTCCAACTCGACATTGAAAACTCCGGGCATATTAAAGAAAAAGAGATCCGAATTCATCAGGAGAATATAAGTAAATCGAGATACAGCTTTGAACATTACACATCAAAGGATGCCCGGAATGTGACACTCGTTGAGCCGGAATTTCCGCAATCCAATATAAAGGAAATTTCAGATGTAGCCGATCTGGCCGGATATTTTAATTTTTATCCTGATAATGATGGCGTTGTAAGATGGCTCCCAGCAGTTCTTAAATTCAGGGACTCCTTATATGCACCATTATCAATGGTATCTGTGAGCGCTTTTCTAGACAGTTCCCTTTCTATCAATATTGACGAATATGGTGTTCAAAGTATACAAATCGGCAATTTGGCTATTCCTACGGATGAATCGGGACGGATTTTGATAAATTACAGGGGAGAAGAAAAATCTTTCCCTCACATTTCTGTTACAGACATATTAAGTGAAAATGTTCACGATAATATTTTCAGAGATAAAATTGTACTTGTAGGTGCAACTGCCGTAGGTATATACGATTTACGTGTTACCCCCTTTGGAAGCATATTTCCGGGTATTGAAATCCATGCAAATCTTATAGACAGCATCCTGTCTGAAGATTTTCTGCTTCAACCTAAATGGTCGGCCATTTTTGACGTGATTGCTATTTTGCTTGCAGGCCTTTTTCTGGGAATTGTTCTTCCCCGTGTTGATGTAATACCTGGTGTAATTGCGAGTTTCTCAATTTTCTTGGGCTATATCCTATTCTGTCAGTATCTATTCTCCAGACATGGACTCGTCCTAAATCTGGTATATCCCGTTACCGTGATCCTTTTTATCTATGTCAGTATTACTGCATACAGATATTTTATAGAGACCCGACAGAAAAGGTTTATTAAAAATGCATTTTCTACCTATCTTGCTCCGGCAGTTGTCAAGCAACTCATCGATTCTCCTGAGAGTCTTAACCTGGGTGGCGAAGACAGGGAGATTACTGCATTCTTCTCTGATGTCCAGGGATTTACAAGTATTTCCGAAGCACTTACACCCAATGAACTCGTTGAACTCTTAAATGAATTTCTAACTGAAATGACGGATATAATCTTGAACCATGAAGGTACCGTAGATAAATTTGAAGGCGATGCCATTATCGCCTTTTTTGGCGCACCGAACGTTCTTGAAAACCACGCAGAAAGAACCTGTAGCGCCTGCATCGAAATGCAAAAAAGGTTGGCCGAACTTCGCGAAAAATGGAAGGGAAATGGAAAACCGGAACTTAAGATGCGAATCGGACTTTGTACGGGCAACGCTGTTGTTGGAAACATGGGATCAGAAAGCCGTATGGACTATACAATGATGGGTGATACGGTAAATACAGCAGCAAGATTAGAAGGAATTAACAAGATCTACGGAATTTATACCCTGATAAGCGAAACAACTTACAAAGCGGCCGGCAATAGTATAGCGGTACGAGAGATAGATACCATAAATGTTGTAGGGAAAAAAGAACCGGTAACCGCATATCAGCTCCTTGGCTATAGTAAAGATTTTGATGATCTCATTAAACAGGCAAATGATTATTACGCCGCAGGTCTCCTATCATATCGCAATCAGGATTGGGATAAGGCAATAAATTCCTTTAATGAAGTTTTGAATATTTCACCTGATGATGGCCCGAGCAATACGATGATTGACAGATGCAATAAATATAAAGCTAACCCGCCGGGAAAAAATTGGAACGGATCATATACTGTTACGACTAAATAAAATGATTAGAAAAGCAACAATACATGACGTAAAGACCATATACGCTCTTCTACAGCATTATGCTGTCAAAGGAGAACTTCTTCCACGGCCTTTAAGCGCATTATACGATCACGTCCGATCTTTTTCGGTTTCCGTGGATGAAAAGAAAAACCTTGTTGTCGGTTGCTGTGCTCTGCAATTTTGCTGGGAAGATCTAGCTGAAATACGATCTCTTGCCGTTCACCCTGACTATCAAGGAAAAAATATTGGATCAGAACTTACAAAAACTGTCCTTTATGAAGCACAAGACTTTGATACTAAAAAAGTATTTACATTAACCTACAGACCGAAATTTTTCAGCAGATTCGGATTTGTAGAAATAGACAGATCAGATCTTCCTATTAAAATATGGGCGGATTGTATAACGTGTATTAAGTTCCCGGATTGTGATGAGACTGCAATGATGAAAGAAATAAAAATATAGCCCCTAACCCGGAGAAGCCGATTCCGCCAAAATTGACAATTCGCAATTAACTATTCACAATTTATAATTTGATTTTAACAAACACATTTTTATAGACAAATAATTATCAATTGTGAATTGAAAATTGATAATTATTAACGATAATAGCCCATTTTTCTCTTAACCTGACGGCTATGCGCCTTGACGCTCCTCAAGGCCTTTGGCCGCTCAATGATTGTGAGGGCCGGGAGGCTATAATAAGGGGGGTAAACTATAAAGGTTACGTATAGATTACATTCAAAGGAATAGGCGGATATTTCCACACGCCGGGTTTAGTAAGGATGTGCTGCCCGCCCACAGTCAGCCAGGACAGATCAGACCTGATTTCCCGCAATTTCCCGTCATCAGGGATTCTGGAATGATCGGTGGGAGAATATGTGGTCTGAAAAATACAGATACCATCTTTTCTATGACGGGCAACTATATAATTCTTTTTAAAAGTCTGGAGCGCAAGATTGTTTTCCTCTGCAATTTGCTCCATTTCAGCAGCCGTTAACTTCATCAGGACCGATCTTGAAGGGCCCCTTTCTGAAATTCTAAGCAATGCCCTTGACTCGCTGCTTCCTGCATATACAGTAGAAATACATGGGTTGCGCTTCAAATACTGGGCAGCAACAATAGCTGCCGTTCTTCTGCCCCCTGCCATTACGGGAAGACCGTAAAATTCAAAAAATTTTTTCTGTATATCCTCTGCGTACTTATCCCCTTTTTCAAATATATCTTTTGATATGTATCTCAGACTTCGGGAAAGGTCTTCCGCTGCATCTGCTATAGGCCAATCGATTCTAACATGAAAATGGGAAAGGCTGTATCGATTCCTTGCCTTGCTGGCAGGATCCCTCTGGATAAGGAGGGCATAATCGACAGGAAGCAAAACTTTCAAAAAATTAGAAAATTGGGCTGAATCAAGATATTTTTGATTTCTGTCAAAACTATTCGACAGCGGCAGCGTCTTTGATTGAAGAAGATTTGTCTTTGTGGTCTTGTTGACATCAAAGAATCTTACATACTTTTTATGAGCCGGCGGGATTGTATCTTCCACAAAAATCACCAGAAATACATTCTGGCATTCATATTCCAGGTCTGGAATTCTTGCGCGTGGTTTCAGTTCCCTTTTTTCAACAAATGGATAAGGGATCTTTTTACTGCGAAAATTGGTGTAAGAATCTATTAAAGCATATTTAAGCAGGAATTGATCTAAATCATCTCTCAAAAGCTCGTAATAAGAACGCCTCAATTTGTCAGCCAGACTCAGCTCTTCTCTAACATTCCAAAATGCCAATTTCCACTCCCGCTCTGATTAATATGTGAACTCTTGTCTTATAAATCTATATAACCTCCAACTTTTGACGGTCTCGTAAAAAGTCCAACTTCTGCGTTGTGCTGCATTTCGCAATCATTCAACGTACGATAAGTACGCCTCATGATTATCCCGCTTTAGCGGAACACGCTTTTCTTATCCCGCTGCTTTTTAGCGGGGGAATTTGAACTTTTTACGAAACCGTCTAAAACTGACTTTTTACGAGTTGATCAACTTTTAATATTCCGTTTATAACATGTTTTTGTAAAAATACAAATTAATATTAAGGATCATCTCCCGATTAGTTGTAGTTAATTAGGGTAAAATAAGTGTGTCATCTCCAATTGAGCAAGTGTGATCTCAGAGGGTTCAAGGGTTCAAGGATTCAAGGGTTCGAATGAAAATGCTTAAAAAAATAGGATTCAAGGGTTCGAGGGATCTGTTTAGAGATATTTGGATTACATTCGGATGCTTTACATATCTTATGGTTCTGTTTGCGAACTGGAAACGCAGATATTATTAGCAGGGGATTTAGATTTAATTGA
>DAOWEJ010000020.1 GCA_030638575.1 Deltaproteobacteria bacterium
ATACTTGCCGAAGCTGCCGTGCTATACGAAAATCTGATTGCTGTTCAGTCCCAGATGTACGGGCCTGAGGCCAGGGGAGGGGCGACCCGCAGTGACATAATCATCTCCGACTCAAAAATAAATTACCCCAAGGTTTATCAACCTAATGTGCTGGTTTGTCTTACACAGGAAGCTTATAATAAATTTTATCCCATAATAAGACCAGGAGGACTGCTCATTACAGACACACGCTATATAAAGATACAAAGAAAAGCGGATGCCGTGCAAAAAGAACTTCCCATGTATCAGACTGTAATGGAAAAAATAGGCAAACCGATTGTGTTTAATATTTTCATGCTCGGTGTTGTGATAAGTATGACGCAGCTGGTGAAACCGGAATCGATTATGAAGGTTCTTGAAACCAGAATTCCTTCCGGTTTTTTAGAGATGAACAGACAGGCCCTGAATATCGGAATGGCGATGGGGGATGAATATTAAAACTTATTAATCTATGATCTTTATAACAGGCTTCAAATCGTTCTTCATTGATGACTCTCTTAATTTTTTTCTCGGATATTTCCTTTCCACCCACCTGGCCGGTGAGCACAAACCCGAAATTTAACAGGCTCTGATAGGGAAATGGTAAAGTGACTTACAATTTTGATTCTGATCGATGGTACACGAACGAGTTTGAGTTTATAAAAATACAATATAAATCAGGCAAAATAACTGAACAGGAATTAAAAACAGCATTAATAGAGCTTGAAAAAAGGTATAAAGATATGTGTGACCGACTTGACGGAACTTATCAAATTTCCAACAAAAATTAAAGGGGAGACCGTGTCGTTGTTGACTCAGTTGAATTGTTTTACAATCAGGGGAGGGAATGCGGTTAAATTTTAATCAGTGATTAATTATTGATGGCGTCGTAAAAAGTCCCATCTACTGCGTTGCAGCGGTTTTTCGGACACTCGGCATACTACATGTATTGCCTCGTCCCTGAAAAACCACTGCGCTTTGTATATGGAACTTTTTACTTAGCCATCGGTGATACTTTTTACGAGTACATCATTATTGGCATGGAGGTCTTTCATTAAAGGAAATATTGGGGCAGTTTGGAGACGCTCACAGTCGAACGCGCAGAATCATTATGGAAAATAAGACAAAGCCAAACAGGGAAAAGTGCAAGCCATTAAGGATTTTTTGATATTTGATTTTAACCTTCTGGTCGGGTTCATTGAGAATCAAGCCTTTGAATTGCCGATAGTCGTTAAACAAACCCTTGAATATATCCACCGTGTATCCTTTGCCTTTCAAGATTATCTTGATTTGCTGCAAATTATACAACGCGATAATTACAGTGATGATCAACGCAAATTCGAGCAGGCCCATTGCAATATTTTCCTTTTGTAGCGGATGGAGAGTGGTTTAAAAAACATTTATATCATTATTATTGGCTATTGCCAAGTCTTATTGAGTCTTATTCGGGACGGGCTTCCGAGCGGGCTTCCTCCGGGACATCGTAACAAAGTAAAGCTTCCAGGACGTACGTGACATACTGATAAATTATCACAGGGGCAGAAGAATACAGAAAAAAGGAGGCCCCCACCCGTTACCCAAGCAATCTTAGAATGTTTTTTGCACAGATTTTTTCAAGATCTTCCTGATTTAATCTCATACTTTTAATTTGTTCAAGCTGACTGCCGGGCATTCCGAACGGATAATCACTGCCGAATATAAGTCGGTCGGATCCATACGTGTCAAGGAAACTTGAAATTTCATACTTACCGGCAAGGGCAGTATCCCCGTAAATGTTGTCATCATTCCATATTCCGGCATTTAACAAACGATCAAAGCCACCGTTTAATAATCCGAGATGAGGTATTATAACAGGTGTCCTCCCTGCAACCTGTTCTATGAACTTTAAGGTTTGCCTGAAAGTCTCTTCAAGTACGATTGGTAGATTTCGGGAGCATATTGCATCTATCATTTCAGTGCATTTTGGATCAGTGTAATTATACGGAGGTTCTCCTTCATGATGATGCCATTTAATGCCGAAAAATTCTTTTTCCAGGTCTTCAACAATAAAATCATTCCATACGAAATAATACGGGTAAATCTGGTCTTTTTCCCGGCCGATTTCAAGCAGGTAATTATGAGCCTGTGACCTGCATTTTTTCCACGTTTCATTATCGTCAAAGTGCGATGAGTAACGGTAATAGATATCCTCCACAGGTGCATAGAGGCAAGCTCCGTCTATCCCGGCTGAATTGAGCAGCGGTTCGATATCTTCAAAAGGCTGTGATACGTTTTGTATGCCGCAATGTATGTGACTGTCTATTATATGCATTGTATCCATATCTAATGTCCATTCAGAAATGGCATCTTTCGAAGTCTGCGCTTATCTGGCCCAATATTGCGTTCTCATCCTTTTGCAATCCTCGACGTAGTCGCACTACGCCTGCGGTTGCAAAAGCGCTGCGGCCTTATCTTGAAGCAAAAACTACAATTTCTGAAAGGACATTAAATATACTGATAATCATCTGACGCAGATATCGGACAAAAGAGGACGTTTTGAAATTGCCTCATCTTAAAAGGTTTAAGTACCAGTAGATAAGCCTGGAGCCGTAAAATATATATAAAACAGCACCGATTGCCAGAAACGGTCCAAAGGGAATAGCAAGCTTCATATTTTTTTTAGTTTGCAACATTACAGCTATTCCTGACAGAGTGCCGACGGCAGAAGAGACAAAAATGGTAAAGAGTACACCTTTCCAGCCGACAAGAGCTCCGATCATTGCCAGAAGCTTGATATCGCCACCTCCCATGCCTTCCTTTTTAGTAATAAGATTATAGATCCACGCAACGAGAAAAAGACTTCCGCCGCCTGTTAATATGCCGATAAGAGAATCGATATACGTTACTGACGGAAGAGCAAATGAGGCTGCAAAGAATATGGGTATTCCGGGAAGAGATATAACATCAGGTATAATCCTGTGATCAAGGTCAATGAAGGTGATTACAATTAATGATGCAATAAAGGCAAAATAGATCAGCCCTTCAAGGGTAAGTCCAAATTTTAAAAATACGCATAGAGAAAAAGCTCCGGTTATAATTTCGATCAGAGGATAACGAAAAGATATGACAGCATCACAGTATCTGCATTTGCCTTTAAGTAACAAATAACTTAGTATCGGGATGTTATCGTAAGATCGAATCATATTTTTACATTCAGGGCACATTGAACGCGGGTGTACAATCGATTTTGAGGCAGGTAGCCTGTATATGCATACGTTTAAAAAACTTCCGATGCATGTGCCGAATATAAATGTTATAATTTCTAAAAGATAACTATACATATATGGATCATCTCCCGATTAGTTGTAGTTAATTAAGGCCAAATAAATGGGTTATCTCAAATTGAACAGGCGTTATCCCAGAGGGGTCCAGGCTTCGCCTTTTGTCATGGCATAGCCGGAAAGAGTTGAAAGCCTGGCGAAAGTCATACGAACTCTGTTTAGAGATATAGGGGATTTAAATTTAATTAAAAAAGGTGAATTGGGTACACTAAAAAAAGACATAGCAGAAATCGAAAGAATGTTAAAAGCGCTGATAAAGTCTTTAGAAAAAAACCCTTTAATCCTTGACCCCTGGAATCCTTGAACCCTCTTCTCCAACTAAATTGGAGAAGAACCACATATATTGAATTTTTGTCCCTTATGATCTAATGTTTTTTAACCTTGGTGTGTAAACTTAGATAGGTTTTGTAAAAAAATCAAGATTGATATTGTAAAAAGGCAATTATGTCTTATATTACCGCAGAATATGCTTCGTAATCCCTTGAGAATTGTAAACCATTTTGTAAGCTGATTATACGGTTTTTTCAAAAGGATTAGAGACTTTTGAAAAATAGTAATTTTTGTTCGAGTTCAAGGAAGGCGAAAATTTCAACCACAGGAATATATAGAATATTTCGAGGATTGAAATTTGAGCCTGACGCAGAAATCGGGCAAAAAGTGCCGTTTTGCAAAGGTCTCGATTAATATTACACAGAAACTGGAGAACCTATGGCCGAGACTGACAAGGACGATCTGATTAGTATCATTGAAGAGGATGGGGACCGGGAGAATATCCCTAAAATATTACCGCTGATGCCTGTTCGTGATGTTGTAATTTTTACTGATATGCTTCTTCCTCTTTTTGTTGGGCGTGAGAAATCGGTACGTGCAGTGGAAGAGGCGGTTGCCAAGGAAGGATTTTTGTTTCTGGCGACGCAAAAGGAGCCGGGAATCGAGAATCCGAATACAGATGATATATACAAGGTTGGTACTATAGCTCGAATACTGCGCATGTTAAGGCTCCCTGACGGAAGAGTTAAAACACTTGTCCAGGGTGTAGCAAAAGGGCGGATTGAAAAATATGTAAGGAAAAGAACATTATATCGCGTGCAGGTTAAAATAGTCTCAGAAAACCCTATTAAAAAAATCAGCCTTGAAGTTGAAGCACTTATGAGGAATGTCCGTGAGCATTCGACAAAAATTTTGGCACTTCGAGGGGAGCTTACCGGTGATGTGGGCAGTATTCTTGAGGGTATAGAAGATCCGGGTAAACTTGCAGACCTTGTAGCATCAAATTTGAGATTAAAGATAGATGAGTCCCAGGTTCTTCTTGAGCTCTTAAACCCTGTGAAGCGGCTAAAGAAAGTAAACGATTTTCTATCTCGTGAAGTTGACCTTTCAGCAATGCAGGCCAAGATTCAGTCTGATGTTAAGGACGAGATATCGAAAAACCAAAGAGATTACTTTTTAAGAGAGCAGGTAAGGGCAATACACAAGGAACTTGGAGAACAGGATGAAAGAGCTCAGGAGGTAAATGAATATAAAAAGAAGATAAAGCGCGCTAAAATGTCAAAGAATGCTGAGAAGGAAGCTAAAAACCAGCTAAAGCGTATAGAACAGATGCATCCGGATTCACCCGAGGCTTCAGTAATAAGGACATATCTCGACTGGCTGGTTGAAATGCCCTGGAGCAAAAGCACTAAAGATGTAATTGAAATCAAAAATGCAAAAGAAGTGTTAGATCGTGATCACCATGCACTAAGCAAAGTGAAAGAACGTATTATAGAATATTTGAGCGTTCGCAAACTTAATCCCAAAATGAAGGGCCCGATTCTATGTTTCGTCGGTCCTCCTGGTGTTGGAAAGACCTCGCTGGGGCAGGCAATTGCCAAAGCTTTAAAACGTAAATTCATACGTATCTCCCTTGGTGGTATTCGCGATGAGGCGGAAATCAGGGGGCATCGACGCACCTATATAGGTGCTTTGCCTGGACGTATATTACAGGGACTGAAACAGTGCGGGACAAACAACCCTGTTTTTATGATGGACGAAATAGACAAACTCGGGTCTGATTTTCGAGGTGATCCTTCGTCTGCATTACTGGAAGCTTTGGATCCTGAGCAGAATTTTGAATTTAGCGACCATTATCTGAACCTCCCTTTTGATCTTTCCAAAGTGATGTTTATTCTTACTGCAAATTTAAATGATACTATACCATCGGCGCTTCTTGACAGAATGGAGGTTATTTCCCTTTCCGGGTATTCGGAGGATGAAAAAAAGGTCATTGCCAGGATGCACCTTATTCCGCGTCAAATAAAGGAAAACGGCTTAAAGAAAAAAACCGTAACTATCAGTAACAGCGCTTTAACACAGATAATAACAGAATACACATCAGAAGCGGGTTTAAGGAATCTGGAAAGAGAAATAGGCGCCCTTTGCCGCAAAGTAGCTCGTAAAATAGCAGAAGGTGAAAAGGGGACTTTTACAATTGGAAAAAATAATCTGCACAAATATTTAGGCGTTCCAAAATATCTGCCTGAGTTGGACAAGGAAGGGAGCCAGGTCGGTTTATCAACCGGACTTGCATGGACCCAGGCCGGCGGTGAGGTGATGTATGTGGAGGCGTCCTTAGTCGGAGGAAAGGGAGAATTGATTATTACCGGACAGCTTGGAGACGTCATGCAAGAGTCCGCACGTGCAGCTCTTAGTTATGCAAAGGCAAATATTAGTTCCCTTAAGATCAAAAAAAATGTTTTTGACAATATGGATATACATATTCATGTTCCAGCAGGAGCGATACCCAAGGACGGGCCTTCTGCAGGCATTGCAATGGCAACAGCATTGATTTCTACTTTAACTGATAAATCTGTAAATAGTGATGTTGCCATGACAGGAGAAATTACACTTAGAGGGAGGGTTCTTCCAATAGGTGGTTTAAAGGAAAAAGCACTTGGAGCTTTGAGGGCCGGGATACGTACCATAATCATACCTGAGAAAAACAAAAAGGATTTAGCTGAGATTCCCATGAGTGTGAAAAGAAAAATCAGGTTTATACCTGTCGGAAAAATGGATGAAGTCCTTTCTATTGCAATTAAAAAGTGAAAGTTTCGTTATAATACACGATTTACCAGAGAAATAACCTATGAAAATACTCGCCGTCGATACTGCTACAAAAAGCTGTAGTGTTGCAATAGTTGATAAAGAATTCTTGCTTGCCGAGGTTACAGCGGTTAGTCAACAAACCCATTCAAAACATTTGCTGGAAATGATCAGTTTGGTTATAAAGCTTTCAGGCCTTAATGCCTCCGATCTGAAAGGATTTGCAGTAACCCAAGGACCAGGGTCATTCACAGGGTTGAGAATCGGCATAAGTTCTGTAAAAGGGTTTGCAGCAGCTTTTGGAAAGCCCGTTGTTGGTGTTTCAAGTCTTGATGCACTGGCAAGACAGGTTTCTTTTTCTTCATATCTTATTTGCTGTTTTATAGATGCAAGAAAAGGTGAGGTCTATTCTGCAAGATATCGGTATACAGGCGCTATTTTAAAAAAAGAAAGCAAAGACCAGGCTGTTGAAATAGGCGATGTTTTGAATATCATCAATGAACCGTGTATTTTTATAGGAAATGGAGCTGTTCTCTATCATAAGACGATTAAAGAAAAATTGGGTGAGCTTGCTAATTTTGCCGCGGCGGAACAAAACATAATTAGGGCTTCAACAGTGGCGTGTCTAAGCATGAACCGATTTGAAAATAATGATACAGATGATTTGGAAGCGTTTGTACCACGTTACTTGAGAAAACCGGATGCTGAGCTTAAATTTCATAAAATAAGCGATCATAATTAAGTTAAATCGGTTATCATTGACAATAATGTTTAATGTTGATAAATAATCAAATCTTATTTTAAAAAACAGTATCAAATACTTTTAATAGGGTTAATTTATAACAGATGAAAAAATTTATTTGGTCTGATACTCCAGAACAGACTGCATTCCCGGTGGCAAAAGCCGGATATCCTTTTATTGGTGCTGCGGCCTTTACAACATTTGTATTTGCTCTTCTGGAACTCACCGCTCTAACGCTTGCAGGTCTATTTGTTACTTTCTTTATAGTCTTTTTTTTCAGAGATCCGGATCGCATTATTCCAAATGAAAAGGGTATTGTGGTATCTCCGGCAGACGGCAAGGTTATTGCTGCAGGCATAATTGAAAGCAGTCCTTATTATGAGGGTGCCTGCCAGAAGGTAAGTATTTTTATGTCATTGTTTAATGTCCATGTAAACCGAATTCCCCATGAAGGGAAGGTTAAAAAGATAAGTTATAATCCAGGGAAATTTTTTTCTGCAAATCTGGATAAAGCATCAAAAGAGAATGAACAAAACGCAGTTTTTATTGAAACCAAAGACGGGGAAAATATATCTACAGTTCAGATTGCCGGCTTGATTGCAAGGCGAATAATTTGTAAGGTACAAAAAGGTGACGAAGTGGATCGTGGCCAACGTTTTGGTCTGATATGTTTTGGTTCACGACTTGATGTTTATCTTCCGAAGGATTCAAAGCTTAAAGTGTCTGTTGGAGAGCAGGTAAAAGCAGGAACGTCTGTACTGGGAGAATTGACATGAAAAGAAAAAAAAGATTTGAAAGAGAAAAGTTGCGTCGCGGGATTTACATCCTGCCTAATATATTTACATCTCTTAATATTTTTTGTGGCTTTTATGCGGTTATCGCTTCTATAGATGGAAAGTTTGTTGCAGCGGCTATAGCAATAATAATTGCCGGTGTTTTCGATATGTTGGACGGAAAAATTGCAAGGGCAACAAAAACTACCAGCAAATTCGGTATTGAATACGATTCTCTTGCCGATCTTATATCCTTTGGCCTTGCTCCGGGGGTAATGATGTATTTATGGGCGCTTAGACCTTTGGGAAGAATCGGTTGGCTGGCAGCATTTCTATTTATGGTATGCGGAGCTCTCCGCCTTGCCAGATTCAACACACAGGTAGGAAGGATAAGCAGCAGTCATTTTGTGGGGCTTCCGATTCCGGCCGGAGCCGGCATGAATGCAGTCATTGTACTTATTTTCCACAAGTTAGGTTTGCAGGTGGAATATAATCATGTTTTAATACTTGTGGTATTATATGTTCTTGCATTTTTAATGGTAAGCAACATAAAATATAACAGTTTTAAAAAGCCTGAACTGTTCAAAAAGATGAATTTTAATGTATTGGTTACGGCAATTTTAATACTGATTTTTATTGCAGCGCAGCCGTCCATAGCATTATTTATTTTAGGACTCACCTATGTACTTTCCGGTCCCATCAACATGATATGGCGACATATAAAACCAAAGCAGGAAAAAGTCGAAACCCCCAAAATAGACGAGCAAGGGACAACTTCCCAATAAAAATAATGTAAACCAGATTTAAACCGGAGACCTTTTACTTTATTGATGAATAAATTTATGCTTTTTATGAATTTTTGTGAGTTGCCGCTCTAAGACGGGAAAAAATTAAAACCAATCAAGAAAACGCGAAAGAGTAGAAGCACGAAATTAAAATTTTTTCGTGTTTTCGTATTTTCGTGCTTTCGTGGTAAAAAAGTTTTCTAAAATTGATTAATAATGATAAAAATGGATTGAATGCTGTTATGACAAAAACATATGAAATAGCTGTTATTCCAGGTGATGGTACAGGTCCGGAAGTTGTCCGGGAGGGTATCAAGGTTCTTGATACCGTTTCCGGTAAATGTGGGTTTAATTTAAATTATACTTATTATAATTTAGGTGGTGATCATTATAAGGAAAGTGGTGAGATCCTGCAGGATGATGCCCTTGAATCACTCGCATCGTCAAACGCAATATACCTTGGAGCCATTGGCCATCCGGATATAAAACCGGGTATATTAGAAAAAGGGATTCTACTGAAAATCAGGTTTTATTTTGATCAATATATAAATTTAAGACCTATTAAGCTCTATGAGGGGGTGGATACACCGCTAAAGGGTAAAGGCCCTGAAGATATCGACTTTGTAGTGGTTCGTGAAAATACCGAAGGCCTTTACACCGGTGCCGGAGGTTGTCTAAAACGGGGAACTGATGATGAAGTCGCAATACAAGAATCGATAAATACTCGTAAAGGAATAGAACGGTGTGTCCGATATGCTTTTGAATACTGCAGGAAACGAAACAAATCTAAAAAGCTTACCCTTTGCGGAAAAACCAACGTACTGACCTATGCATTCGATTTATGGGAGCGAACATTTAATGAGGTTTCAAAAGAGTATCCGGATATCCGAACCGATTATGCACATGTTGATGCTATATGTATGTGGATGGTAAAAAATCCTGAGTGGTTCGATGTTATCGTAACTGACAATATGTTTGGAGACATTATATCCGATCTTGCTGCAATGATACAGGGGGGCATGGGAATTGCCGCCGGTGCAAATATTAATCCTGAGGGAATATCGATGTTCGAGCCCATAGGAGGATCTGCTCCAAAGTATACAGGCAAAAACATGATTAATCCCATCGCTGCCATTTTAGCGGCACAGATTATGCTCGAAGCAATGAATGAGCATAAAGCCGCTTCGATTATAGAAGCAGGTGTTATCAAGGTTTTACGAGAAGATCTGGAAAGTGTTTCAGCCGGGAAAATGGGATATACAACAGAAGAAGTAGGAGATCTCGTAGCAGAGTATATAGATAAAAATTAAAGGATAATGAATAGCAATGTCGGAAAAGAAAATAAATATAGCTGTGGCGGGAGCAACGGGTGCGGTAGGAAACCAGATGCTTACGTGCCTTGAGGAAAGAAATTTTCCGGTAAAATCAATTAAGCTTTTAGCTTCACGAAGATCGATAGGGCGAA
>DAOWEJ010000070.1 GCA_030638575.1 Deltaproteobacteria bacterium
AATACCTGCCGGCGCTGCGGGCCAGACTGCGACTTTTAATGTGGCAACAACTGCTGATGCAAAGGTTGAGGCAGACGAGACCTTTGGTGTTACTGTAAGCAGTGCGGATACTAATTTTAATGGCGTTGCAGCGAGTGGTACTGGCACGATCACGAACGATGACCAGTTTGGTATTGTGGTAAATACTTTATTGGTGCCTGAGGGCGCAACGGCGACGTTTACGATAACCCTGGGAAATGACATCGACGCGGCAGTTAATGTAACTTACGACGCATCAGACGGGACAGCGACAGTAGCGGACAACGATTATACGGATTCACCAGGGTCTGTGACATTTCCTGCAGGTTCTTTATTTGGCAGCACTCAGACATTTACAGTAGCTACCGGTAATGACAGCGTGGTCGAACCGGACGAGACATTCACGGTTCTTGTTAGCAGTCTGGATGCAAATTTTGATGGAAACGATGCCACTGGAACCGGGACTATCCTAAATGATGACACCTACACAATTTCAATAAATAACATTGTTGTTGCTGAGGCTGATGGGACGGCGACATTCACTGTGTTACTTAATCAGGCAGTGATAGCCGGTGATTCAGTTTCGGTTGATTATATAACGGCAGATGGGTCGGCTACAACTGCCGGCAATGACTATGCTCTTGCCGACGACAATTTGACGATTGGTGAAGGACTAAACAGCGGTACAATCGATGTAACTATTATTAATAATACTGATATTGAGGGCAACGAAAACTTTTTTCTTAATCTCGGCCCGGTTACTACCGGCAACGCAAGCATAGGCGACAGCCAGGGTGAGTGTGTAATCACAGATAACGATTGCACGATAATTTCGACTGTAACTCCTTTTTTGGATGAAGAAAGCGGAACTATATCGCCTTTAGGTTCTATTGTTGTGGAAGGTAACGCAGATTATACATATACTATGACTCCCGGTTTCGAGTCCTGTGTAAAGGATGTAACTGTGGATGGTGCATCGCAAGGTCCGGTAACAACATATACATTTACCAACGTTACTTCCAATCATACTATAAATGTATCGTTCAGGAGCCTTTATAGAATCACGGGAGAAATTTGGCCTTCAAGAGCCAGGACCATTGAAGGCGGAAATGGCGCATGGAAAGCGTATAATACTTCTGCCGGTTTTGACAGCGGGTGGCTTGATCACATGCAGAATGTAACAATTACTGATTGCTCTGTTGAACTGGTAACAGTGGAGTTTCAGGACCAGGCGGGTTGGGAAACGCCTGCACCCCAGACGATTACGCTAAAAGATGAGGTATTCGTGGACAACTCTGTGGACCCACCTGTGGAGACCTCTTTAGTAACAGTGGAAGGCACATACAGACCGTTTCTTACCGTGGTGTCGAGTAACGGCACGGTGACAAGCATTCCTGCCGGCATTGACTGCGGCGGCGACTGCGACGAGATTTATAATGCTAATTTAACGGTTCAGCTTACAGCGGTTGCAGATGCGGGATATGTCTTTTCAGAATTTGTAGGAGATGTCACTATTGCCACTTCACCGACAAATGTTATTATGGATGAGCCGAAAACGGTAACAGCGGTTTATGTTGTTGAAACACCGGGCAACGTGGATGGGGACGGGGACGGCTGGACTATTGACGGTGGTGACTGCAACGATGCGAATGCGCAGATATATCCGGGTGCTCCTGAGCAGTGTGATGCCACAGACTGGGATTGTGACGGCCTGACTAACGACACCAACCCGATGGATGCGGACTGCGAGGAGTTAACCCTTTCAGATGTTCCCCTGGAATCGCAGTTCCAGCCAGCTCCTGCCAACATCGTGTTCGTCCTTGACAATTCAGGGAGCATGGACTGGACAATCATGACAGATGAAAGCGAAGGGCTTTTTGAAGGCAAATACTATGTTTTCGATAACCCCGGAGATAATCAGTACGGTAACAGTCACCAGTTGACCGCTACTCAGAGGGCTAAATGGAAATCTCAGTGGAACGGGTATAACAAGATGTATTATAACTTGGCTGTAGAATATATAACATGGCCCAATGGGGACGGGACCCGGTTTCCCGATGCGGACATGAATAATCCCAGGTCAAATCCTGAAAACGTTTCTGATACTCTTGATATGGATGATACATTTCGGACCATTGATGGTGTTAACATAATAAATGCACACTATTATACCTGGGATGATGCTGATTTAGACGGCTCAGTAGATAACGGCGAAATTTATCTTATCGTGCTTAACGGGGGTATAAACTGCTACCAGCTTGATGATCTCGACGGTGACGGCATTGTTGAAAATAACGAACTGGCTTCGGTAGCCCTTCCAGACGGCATTGTTCCTAAAAATCAGGATGGTTCTCCTCGGACATATACCGAGGAGCGCCAGAACTTTGTGAACTGGTATTCTTTTTACAGGAGGCGCGAGGGGACGGCCAAGGCTGCCGTTGGCGAGGTGATAGACAGCCTATCGGGCGTACAGGTCGGATTTTATTCCATCAATTCTTTTAATATAGGAATCAGACAGCCGGTCTTAAAGGTCAGGGTGACCGAGAATGACGACGATGGTAATCCTATCTATACGGATAACACCGAGTTATTGCTTGACCTTCTTTACGCTATGGATTCCCAGGGCGGCACGCCCCTTCGGAATTCACTAAGAGACGTAGGGCGATATTTTGATGCGGACGACAATAATAGCGGCGGATTGGGGGATGAGTCCCCGTGGTACACCGATGGCAGAGGTGAATGCCAGCAGTCCTTTGCTGTAGTTATGACGGACGGTTATTACAACGGCGGTAACCCGGGCATAGGCCATCAAGATAGTGACCAGACAGGAACTACCGATCCCGAGGGTGATGAATTATATGCGGACCTTCATGATCAGACTCTGGCGGACGTTGCCATGATGTTTTATAAAAACGATCTGGCAGACGACATTGCAGATAGAGTTCCCACCAATTTCGCAGATGATGCCGATTGGCAGCACATGGTAACATACGGCGTTTCATTCGGCGTTACCGGGAATTATAATCCGGATGACTACAACCTGGACACCGACCCGGGTAATAATGACCGGGACTATCCTATATGGCTTGACCCGCTCGATCCACAGGCAGACTGGCCGGAAAAAAACAGAAGGAGGATCGACGACCTGTGGCACGCTTCAGTAAACGGGCGCGGAATATTTTTAAGCGCAACCAACCCTGAAGAACTGGTCTCCTCCCTGAAGGCGATTATGCTTAACCTTACAGCGAGAATCGGTTCCGGTGCTTCATTGTCCATCAACGGCGAGGAGCTTTACGCCGGAACCATCATGTTCCAGGGACAATATTCGACAGACGGCTGGGCCGGTGATGTACTTGCCTATTCCGTAAACACGGTAACCGGAGAGGTGATAAAAGATACACCACTATGGAAGGCATCTGAAAAGCTGGGTGAAGGAAGTGACTGGGATGACGTTGACTGGTCAACCGGTCGAGCAATCGCAACATATAATCCTGATCCTTCGGTCGAAGCAGGCATAGCGTTTCGATGGGCAGATTTAACACCCGCCCAGTTGGCTTTCTTGGATGATAACCCGTATACCGGGGTTGTTGACAGCGACGGGCTGGGACAAGCCCGGCTTGAGTATCTAAGAGGCAATAATGAAAATGAAGAACTAAACGGCGGCACTTTCCGGGATCGAGAAAGCAAGCTTGGGGACATCGTACATTCTTCCCCGCTTTTTGAAGGCTATGATACTAATAATGACGGTGATGATGATTACGGGATGATATATGTAGGGGCCAATGACGGTATGTTCCACGCATTTAATGCCGACACCGGTGTAGAGAAGTTCGCTTATGTTCCGAACCTGGTATTTGAAAAGCTGAAGGGGCTTACACTCCCTGATCCTCATTTCAGGCACAGGTATTTTGTCGATCTAACGCCTTATGTTAAGAACATTGGCACTGCAACCCTTCCGAAAAAACTGCTGGTGGGCGGCCTTAGCAAAGGGGCCAAAGGGTATTACTGCCTGGATGTGACAGATGCTTCCAACATATCAGAAAGCAATGCCGCATCCTGGGTAAAATGGGAATATCCGAAACAGGATTCTACAGCAAAAGAAAAGGAAAACATGGGTTACAGCTTCAGCCGGGCTTATATTGTCAAATCCTATGTTCCAGGTCACGAATGGGTTGTGATATTTGGAAACGGCTACGGAAGCACGAGTGAAACCTCTGCCTTGTACGTACTTGACGCCGATACAGGGGACCTTATCCGGATGATCGATACCGGGGCGGGCTTTGGCAACGGCCTTTCCTCGCCCGTTCCTGTGGATGTGAACGGTGATTACATTGTCGATTATGTGTATGCCGGCGATCTTAACGGAAATATGTGGAAGTTTCATCTTCAAGATTCCGATCCTGCAAAATGGGGCTCGGCTTATGGTGATAATGATGCTAATTCAGACGGTGTAATTGACCTTGCCGACGGGGAAACACCAAGGCCGTTGTTTAAGGCTACGGGCAGGGAAAAGACGGACGTGAACAGTAATATTTATACAGACACAACAACATGGTCCCAGCCTATTACAACACAACCGATCGTTATCAGGCACTGTGATTATTCAAAGTCCGGGGCTCTTGTCCTTTTCGGAACCGGGAAGTATCTTGCGGAAACTGATTTGGATAGTACGGATTACCAGACCATATACGGAATATGGGATTTTGGAGACGAAGTTAATGAATATCTCGGTGACTTTATGCGGGGAGCAGGGCCATCCGATGAAGATGAGTTCTCTAATCCTTTACTCCAGTCAGCCACTTTGCTCCAGCAGTGGGTAATATACTGGGGACCGAATCCATATAATGAAAACCAGAACCTGAGGGTCCTCACAGACAATGAACCTGACTGGGGAACATATGATGATACCGACATACCAAAAGTACATGCCGGGTGGTACTTTGATCTTCCTTTAAACAAGGAGCGCGTCATGCGAGACCCTGTTTACAGGGACGGCAAGCTTATTATCATCAGCTCCATACCTGAAAATGATCCGTGTTCCGCAGGCGGCTCATCCATCATCCACGAGATGGACGCCTGCACCGGCGGAAGGCTCGATTCGTCCTGGGCTGACATTAACGAAGACGGCGTAATAGATGAAAATGATTTTATAACGATTGAGAATCCTGATTACGTAGTAGGAGGCACCGAGCCCGAGTGGATCACGGTTCCTGTCACCGGAATTGAGATTGATGCGATGATATTCCCACCGGTGATATTGATTCCGCCTGATAGTGAAATTGAAAGAAAGTATTTCGTTACAGCCGGTGGAGGTATTGTAATGGTCATAGAGCCGGCTGATCAGAGACGGATGTTTTACTGGGGGCGTATCGGGCAGCCATAAAATAAATACAAAAACGGTTAAGTAGTTGAGTTGGAAAATTATCAATACCTTAACAACTCAACTACTTAACCAACCCAAAAGGAGATAAAGATGATGGCTTTTGTAAACATTCAATCCTGGAAAATAAATACGGAAGTAGGCGCAAAACCATTGAAGATCTGCGTTTTGATACTTGTCGTTTTGCTGTTGGCATCCGCCTTCGGGTTTGCCGAAGAAGGCGATAAAAAGGAACTGGTTGTCGAGATCGGTACGATTTATCGAATGGATGGTGTTGAGATTGTAATAAACGACCGTCTGTATAATCTATCCCCAGGTGTTCGTTTCTACACCAACTCCAAGATGGATACATATGCGAATCGTTCCTGGTTTAAGGTCGGTACCCGGGTAAGCTATCAACTGGATGATAAAGGAGAAGTCATAGCAATGTGGTTTGAGAGTAAGTGAAAAAGGTTGTAATTTTTCTCGATTCTCATGCAAAAGCGTCAGGCTTGCGGGGGTTATAAATCAGGCGCCTTTGCGTGAAAAAAGTACCTTCCAGACAATGAAATTCCAATTCTGCTCATAACCAACCTTGATGGTCTCGAAAAAAAATGCATTTTATGGCTTTTTACGAGATCATCAACCTTTGAGCTATCAGCTATTAACTATCAGCTATCATATTGCTTCTTAATTGACATAACGCACAACGTTGCGATATAATCATCTAAAATATGCGTTTCCTTTAAAAACAAAATACCAAAAGCAAAATTTCCAAGATAACGGATTAAGAAAGGCCTTTATAACATGCCAAAAGATCCGAACAATTCATTTGCAACCAGGGATGTCTGCAAAGTCCTGATTAAAAACGGCCTTATTGCACAAGACGAGGCAAAAGAAATAATTAAAAAAGAGGACAGAACACGGGCAAAACTTGAAAAAGGTCGAGTCGGTCGGAAAGGCTCGTCTGCTTCGGGAAACAGAATTACAAACCCGGTTACTATAGTAGATATTATTGTCTCTTTTAAACTTCCCAGGGGGGATGGCAAACCGGGATGGCTTGATGAGGAGGTTATTTTTCAGACTCTTGCAAAGGACTGGGGAATTCCATACAAAAAGATTGATCCTTTACAGTTGGATCTCAACCTGGTGACTACAACCATCCCCCGTAATTTTGCCATGAACCATTTGATTCTGCCCATTGACATTGCTGACGGATGCCTGACCGTTGCATCACCATATCCCTTAAACCTTGAGGTCATGGACGATATTGCCAGGGTAAGTAATTTAAAATTAAAGACCGTACTTTGTTCCAAATCTGATATCATCAAGCTGATTAACGAATTTTTCGGTTTCAAACGGTCCATTGCCGCAGCAGAAGACATGTTTGCAGGCCCTTCCGTTGATCTCGGCAACCTGGAACAGTATGTTAAACTGAAATCATCAGATGAACTGCCCTCCACGGATCAGCATATTGTAAATGCTGTAAACCATATACTTATCTATGCTTTTGACCAGAAGGCAAGTGATATCCATATCGAGCCAAAAAGGGACGTGGTTCAAATAAGGATGCGGATTGACGGAGTATTACACACAGTCTATCAGCTTCCAAAGAAGGTTCATAACGCCATAGTCAGCAGGATAAAGACTTTGTCGAGGCTGAATATGGCTGAAAAGAGAAGACCCCAGGACGGCAGAATAAAAACCGATAAAGGAGGCGTAGAAGTGGAGATACGGATTTCCACTGTTCCTGTTGCATTTGGTGAAAAAGTTGTTATGAGGATTATGGATCCTGAGGTCCTTTTCCAGGATTTGGATGGGCTTGGCTTTACGCCGACCGATCTGGAACGTTACAACAGGTTTGTCGGCATGCCCCATGGAATTGTGCTTGTTTGCGGCCCAACGGGAAGCGGAAAATCGACAACCCTTTATTCAACCCTTCGTAAACTTTCCACATCGGAAAAAAATGTTGTTACCGTAGAAGATCCCATAGAGATGATACACGAGGATTTTAACCAGATTGCAGTGCAGTCTGCGATTGATGTCACTTTTGCCAACATATTAAGGAACATATTAAGACAGGACCCGGACATCATTATGATCGGAGAGATGCGGGACCTGGAAACAGCCAGAAATGCCGTTCAGGCTGCATTAACCGGGCACCTGGTTTTATCCACCCTCCATACCAACGACGCTCCCACCTCTCTTACCCGCCTTCTGGATCTCGGAGTTCCTCCTTACCTGATTCAGGCCACTCTGGTCGGTATTCTGGGCCAGCGCCTTGTTAGAAAGATATGTAACTACTGCAAGGAATCTTTTGAAATGGATGCTTCTGAACTGGCTCGTATGGGTGTTGAGGCAGGGAAAAAGGGAATTATAAGGCTATACCGGGGAAAGGGTTGCATCAGATGTCGCAATACCGGTTATCGCGGAAGGATCGGTATCTTTGAGGTCCTTCCTTACAGTGAATCCTTAAAGAAGATAACAACTTCAAAGACGAATGTAGAGAAATTGAGGGCCCAGGCCAGGGAGGAGGGTATGGCCACCCTCCGGGAGAGCGCTGTTAATAAACTCATAGAGGGAATCACCACTTATCAGGAGGTGCTAAGGGTCACCTGGGAGAATCTATAAGATGAGCGCTTCGCTTGAAGATCACTACGTTCGAGGAGCGCTTCGCTTGAAGATCACTACGTTCGAGGAGCGCTTCGCTTGAGGATTATGGTTTTAAGCCTCAAGAACGTAAGTGCGCTCTTCAAAGCCCGAAGGGCTGGTCTTAAAACGAAGTGCTCACTATATTACTCTGGCGGAGTACAGATTTTTGTTCCAGGAGAAATGTTCCTGTCTGCCTTAGTTATAAAAACGGTTGATGTTGTTTCTTCGGTGTGGAGGACTAAAAGTTCGCCGAAGATAATGGCATCAAGGGGAAATTTTTTGCGTGTTTTTGGATCTATACGGCTCTTTTTCTGATAAAAAACATTATATCTTTGTCCCGGCTTTACTCCGTCTTTTTTTCCTTTGTTTATAAACACTATTGTATTATCTGCGATAAGGAGATTGTGCTCCTCTGCGCTGATAACCTCTCCCAGCAACCCTCCCTGGCTTTTTCTCCGAGCTATATTTTTAGATCGTTTAACGTAAGGCATCAACCGGTCATTTACTTTAACGTTGCTAAAGGACCGGATAACCCTTGCTATTGCAAAGCGTGGCGCTGACTGGGTGATTTCAACAACTGCCGAAAAATAATGCTGGATTCCGATATAATCTCCCGTCTTTTTATCCTTGATAGGATCAAAGGTTCTAAAGACGGTATATTTGCTGCCTGGAGCAAGAGGGTTGCTCTTATCCTGCCCGATGTAAACGATATCATCCTTACTGATCAGTTTTTTATCTTCTTTAGCCCTGAAGATGAAACCTTCAGGGGTTACAGGTTTCTTTTTTATAAAGCCCACACGATCAATTGCAGCAAAATAAAAGGTCTTAACTTCCGGTTTGATCTCAGGAATCGCTTCAGGCTCGATTTCTATTGGCGGTGCTTTGGTTTCTATGGCTTTTTCTTCTATAACCGGTCCGGCTTGTTTTTCAATATCCTTTCGCAGAAACAGGCGTATGCGCTGTCCGGGATAAATAAGGTGAGGATTTGCAATCTGGGAGTTGTCACTCCACAAATCCGGCCAAAGATATGGTGAATCTGAAAATCGCTGTGAAAGATCCCACAGGGTGTCGCCCTTTTTAACGGTATAATAAAAGCCTGTTTCAGTTTCGATAACCTCATCTTCAATGTTTTTACTTGAAACAGCCTGTGATGTTGTGTCTTTTCCTTCGGCACACAGATTTAAAGGGAAAAGAAAAAGAGCTGTAACGAGTATTGCTGAAATAAAAGCTGTTTTTAATCTGTTTGTTGAGCCCATTAGATACTCCGATTTATAGTTTTATGTTAATGTCTGACATCGTTAAGTGGCTAAGTAGTTGAGTGGTTGAGTAGTACCGTATGAGCAGGCTCGTTTCGGGTGTACAGGCATGCCATTCCAAGCGAAGCGAGATATCTTTTTTTTTCAATAGATTACTGGCAAGATCTCCCCTTGGCCGAAATAACAGACCTTTTCGTTCAGACAATAACCACTTAACAACTTAACCACTCAACGACTTAACAATGACTAAATATTAGCCTGGTTAACAGTTATTTGTCAAGCTTTTCAATTTTGTAAAAAAAAAGCCTTCATACTCTTTATAAGCATGAAGGCTTTTTAAAATCTATGCAAATGGTGCAGGGCGAATTACATCATTCCGCCCATTCCACCCATTCCGCCCATTCCGCCGCCCATGCCAGGAGCTCCTCCCGGCATAGCGTCTTGTTTTTCTTCAGGCTTGTCGGCAACCATTGCTTCTGTTGTAAGCATCAAAGAAGCAACGCTTCCTGCGTTTTGCAGAGCAAAACGGACTACTTTTGTGGGATCAATTACGCCTGCATTAATCAGGTCTTCATAAGTATCTGTCTCAGCATTATAACCAAAAGCACCCTCGCCGTTTTTGACCTTGTCGATTACTACAGAACCCTCGACACCGGCATTATTTGCAATCTGGCGAAGCGGTTCTTCGATGGCGCGCATGACAACCTTTACACCAAGCTTTTGATCAGCCTTGATTTTAATCTTGCTCAGGACGTCCAGGCAGCGAACCAGTGCCACACCACCGCCGGGTACGATACCTTCTTCAACCGCAGCACGGGTAGCATTCAATGCGTCTTCGACACGTGCTTTTTTCTCTTTCATTTCAGTTTCGGTTGCAGCACCAACATTAATTACAGCTACACCGCCTATTAATTTTGCCAGACGTTCCTGGAGTTTTTCACGGTCATAATCGGATGTGGTTTCGTCGATCTGGGCCCGGATTTGTTTTACACGACCTTCAAGTGCACTGCGGGCACCCCCTCCGTCAACGACTGTTGTATTGTCTTTATCAATGGTAATACGTTTTGCTTTTCCAAGATCCGCAACAGTAAGATTTTCCAGCTTGATTCCCAGGTCTTCGGATACCACCTGGCCGCCGGTTAAAATTGCGATATCTTCCAACATTGATTTTCTTCTGTCGCCAAAACCAGGGGCTTTGACAGCAGCAACATGCAGCGTGCCTCTCAGTTTGTTTACAACAAGGGTTGCAAGGGCTTCACCGTCAACATCTTCAGCAATTATCATGAGCGGTTTTCCCATTTTTGCAACCTGCTCAAGGACAGGGAGGAGATCTTTCATGTTGCTTATCTTTTTTTCATTGATAAGGATAAGGGGTTCTTCCAGGGAAACCACCATTTTTTCCGGATCTGTAACAAAATATGGAGAAAGATATCCACGATCAAATTGCATACCTTCAACAACTTCGAGAGTGGTCTCCATTGCTTTGGCCTCTTCAACTGTAATAACACCCTCTTTACCCACCTTGTTCATGGCTTCTGCAATGATGTTGCCGATGGTCTCGTCATTATTTGCGGAGATGGTGCCTATCTGGGCAATTTCCCGCTGGTCTTTGGTGGGTTTGCTGATGGCGTGAAGCTCTTTAACAATAACTTCAATGGCTTTGTCAACGCCTCTTTTTATTGCCATAGGGTTGTTTCCGGCGGCCACAAGTTTTTGGCCTTCTTCATAAATAGATCTTGCCAGAATAGTAGCTGTGGTTGTACCGTCGCCTGCCATATCACTTGTCTTGCTGGCGACCTCTTTTACCATCTGGGCTCCCATATTTTCGAATTTGTCTTCAAGTTCTATTTCCTTAGCCACGGTAACGCCGTCTTTTGTGACAGTTGGAGATCCCCATGATTTGTCAAGAACAACGTTTCTGCCCTTGGGACCCAGTGTTACAACAACAGCATCAGATAGAGTTTTAATCCCGTTGAGCATGGCTTCACGGGCTTTCATATCGTATTTTATAATTTTAGCCATCTTGGTCTATCCTCCATTTTATTTGGTTTTTATTCAATTATTCCAAGGACGTCGTCTTCACGCATGATCAGATATTCATCACCCTCAATTTTTACCTCTGTGCCGGAATACTTTCCGAATAGAATCCGATCGCCTTTTTTGATTTCCAGAGCAATTCTCTTGCCGTCATCACCGACTTTGCCCTTGCCAACAGCAACAACTTTTCCTTCAGCCGGTTTTTCCTTGGCTGTGTCAGGGATGATGATTCCTCCCTTGGTGGTTGTTTCTTCCTCAACACGCTGTACTAAGATTCGATCCTGTAATGGTCTAAGATTCATTGTACAAATTCTCCTTTTGCTTTAGACGTGATTTTATTAAAGGTTAGTCCCTAAATTGGTTAAATACTTCATATTGCAAATAATGATAATCATACATTTTTGTTTGTAAAGAGTCGGCAAAAAAAAAATCAGGGGACTATACATCTTCTATGTCAACGGCTTGAAAATGAGGCCTTGACATTAAATGCGGCTGTAGCAGCAAGTTAATCAGCGAATTTTATGGATTTATTGGTGTCGGTGGTTGATGTTGCCGTGTCTGTCGCAGGTGTTTCCTTTTTCTTTTTGGCCGGCTTGGAAGCACTCTGGGATTTGTTTGCATAGTCTGTGACATACCATCCTGTCCCTTTGAGATGGAAACTGCTGTGGGAAACAAGTTTGTGCAGTTTTCCCGAACAGTGTGTGCATTTTGTGAGGGGCTTATCGGAGAATTTTTGCAGCATTTCCTCTATTCTGCCGCATTTTGTACATTCATATTCATAGATGGGCATCTTGATAGAACCTCCTGGTTAAGCTTCTTGATTTCGGAACATATCGTCTAAACAAATATAGTTAGCGAATTCAACTTGTCAAGGAATAAGCTCATGCCTGATCAGGTGTTTCGCAGTCCTTCCAGAGGAGTTCGCCACTTGCTGTAAAATTTAAACACATCAGACAGCCCCGGAATCTTAACCGAATTTAAGATTTTATGGGTTTTTTCATGTACGCGTGTTTCTTCCGTCATTTTTTCTTCTAATGAAGCGTCAAAGTTTTGAAGGAATTTGGTAAATCTGACAATGTGAATGAGTTCGTGAGTTATTATATAGAGAGCAAAAGGAAAAAGCTCTATACTTGGAGAGCTTTTCAATGCTGCATGGATTGAATGGTCCTGGAGGCAAATCTTATAAAAATCGTAGGTCGAAGAACCAAGGGAACTGTCTTTTTGTTGTCCCTCATATCTGATTATCTGTGCGAAAGGGCCATGTATGATTTCATCAGAACTCAGATCAGCTATGGTTTTTACATCGTATCTTCGCCGTAGCCACTGACTGGCAGACATCTTGTAAAAGTTGCTTACAAGCTCTTCAGCCATTTCGACTGCATTATTTACAATTTTTATCTGATCCGGGCTGAATTGTTCCAGTTTTTTCATGTGACAGAATATTATTCTACTGAAATGTTAATAAATTCATCTGTTTCCTTGGAAGTCGAAGTTTTATCATTCGATTCCACCAAAGGAGGAGGCTTCTTATTAATTTCCCCTGGAACAGTTTCCTCTGAAGCAGCACCGCTTTCAGGTATTTCTTCCTTAGGCGAAGCTTCCGGTTCTTTTTCTGTCTGTAACGAATTCGGCACTTCCTTTTTTTCCTGAGACGAAACTTCCGGTTTCTTATCTTTATGGTGAGAAACCGCCGGTTTTTTTTCTTTTGGAGCCGAAACGTCAGGCTTCTTTTTAATTGTGGGCAAAGGTTTTGGTTTCTTTTTTAAAGAGGTTGAAAGTGTTTTGAATTTTACTCCAATCGGAAAATTCTTTTCCAGAATAAGTTTTCCGGCTGTGGAAAAAACAAAAACCGTAGCTATATTAAATTGGTCCGGGCCGGTTTGATCATTTGCCCTGAATTTCATGGTTCTGAATTTGGAAATCGAAAAGGAACGGCCTCTTTTACCGGAAGGTTTTCCTGAAATTAATGACACATTAGGTAGTATTAACCATTTCTTCTTATCGTCTCCTTTGTCCTTTAATATTACAACAGTTCTCCCGGATACAGGAGATGCTCTTGAACCGGTATTTCTCAGTTTGTATTGAACCCTTAAAGTATTTATATCCGGTTCATGGAAAACTATAAAATTATCGGCCGAAACGCTTAAAGGTGTTTCGAGCTGTGATGATGTCCCTTTTTTATCCGATGCAGAGCTATTTAATATGTTATTGTCTAAAGGTTTTTGGACATCTGTTACTTTTGTCTCCGCTACGCTCTCTTCTATCCTGGATTCGGCAACAACCAGCCTGGCCATGAGTATATCTTTTTCATGCCCTAAAGAAATGATTTTTTGCTGTGAATTCTTGAGATTGTTTTGCATGCTTTTATTCGTTACTATTGAACTTTTGTAAAGAAAACCAAGCCAGGTGCTGGCAGCTATGGTAATAATCAATACTGATGCCAAAGTAATTGCCAGCCCTTTAAACCTTTTGATTGTAAACGTTTTTCCACGGTTCCCCACAATTAAAAGGGTCCAGTGTCGATCTTTTTTTTGTGTTTTTGTCTTTGAATATTTTAGCATTTTTCTTTTTTTTTATCTTTTTTAATGGTTTTTTAGAAGAGCCTGTTTCAAAACGTTTCAGTTTGTTCAAGTTCAAGGAAGGCGAAAATTTTAACCACAGGAATACATGTAGTATTTCGAGGATTAAAATTTGAGCCTGACGCAGAAATTGGGCAGATAAGCGCAGACTTCGAAATGGGACGTTTTGAAATTGGCTCAGAAGTTTATTTTATTTTTCCGTATTTACCCTGATAGTATCTCCTTTTTCAACCATAAAATGGTTCTTCGCGCTACCGCAATTTACAGCTATTTCAAGATATCTGCGGCTCCCTATAACAGCAATTGGGCAGTTAGGTTTTACACTGTTATAATTAGGCGATAATCCCCTGATTTTGCGTCTGCCCACAATTATTTCAAGCTTTTTCCCCATATCTGAATTGTAAAATTTATCAATAACGGCCTTATCAATATTTGTAATCAGATTCCCAAAACGGTCAATTGAGACAATGAGGCCGGTAAGTTCACCTTTGTCTGAAAAGTTTGGTTTAGGGATGGATAAATCCGCAAGGTTTTTTTGTTCCAGAGGTGTTCCAAGCTCATTTATTTGAACCCCCATAGATAAATGAGCACTTACCGGGGCAAAAATATCCCTGCCGTGGAATGTCCGGCTGACAGGTTCTAAAAAAAATCTGGCATTATTAACATGGATAATCGAATCGACATTCCCTTCATCGATTATAAATTTCAAAACACCATTATCAGGAGCAATAAAAAAGTGCCCCATTGCTTCAAGGGATATAATTGAGCGGTCACTCCCGACTGTCGGATCTACGACAATAACATGCACTGTTCCTTCAGGAAAATAACTGTAAGAATATTGAATAATATACGCAGCATGTATCAGGTCCTGGGGATCAATACCATGTGTAACATCGATAATATTAACTGATGGGTTTATGGACAGGATAACACCTTTCATTATGCCTGCATATTCATCATCAGTGCCAAAATCGGTAATTAGGGTGATTATGGACATAGTTTAAAAAAAGAGGCAGAAGGCACAAAGGCAGAAGGCAGAAGTGTATAAATCAATATTTCATAACCTATAGAAATGATACGATATGTCCCTACTATCGAAAATGACACCTTTGAAGATTTCTAACTTTTACGAATACATCAATTTTTGTACCCTTTAAACTTCTGCCTTTGCTTATCACATGTTCAAGGTTCATGGGTTCAGGGTTCACGGGTAATAACACCGAACCATTTTTACATTCAACATTCAATGTTGGACGTTCGATGTTCTTTTTATTTTTTTCCCTTCTGCCTTTGTGCCTTCTGCCTTTCCCTTTGTCATTGAAACAACTTTTTCTGAACACTGTACCCAAGGTGTCGGTATGCAGCTTCTGAGGCCTTTCTTCCGGAAGACGTTCGAATTATAAAGCCGATTTTTAGCAGATACGGTTCTACAACATCAACCAGTGTATCGGTTTCTTCCTGGAGTGTTGCGGCAATCGCTTCAATACCAACAGGACCGCCATTATAAAACTCAATAATTGTTTTAACAAAGCGACGGTCGAGATTAGTCAACCCCTTTTCATCAACTCCCTCCAGAGAAAGGGCTGCATTTACGGTTTCCTTTGTAATTACTCCGTCTGCCTTTACCTGGGCATAATCTCTCACGCGTTTTAAGAGCCTGTTAACAATCCTGGGCGTTCCCCTGGACCGTTTTGCAAGTTCCCAGGCGCCTTTATCATCAATCTTTACTTCGAGCAGAGCTGCCGACCGCCTGGAAATTATAACGAGATCCTGCTCATTATAGAAATCCAGGCTTCTAAAAATACCGAATCTGTCACGAAGCGGTGCGGATAATAATCCGACACGGGTAGTAGCTCCGACAAGAGTAAAACGGTTAAGTTTATACCTGTGGCTTCGTGCATGAAAACCCTTGTCAAAGACAAAATCCACAGCGAAATCTTCCATGGCAGGGTACAAAAACTCCTCCACAGCCTTGGGCATGCGATGTATCTCATCCACGAACAGAATATCTCCTTCTTCAAGGTGCGTAAGGAGACCTATTAGATCCCCGCCTTTATCAAGTGCCGGTCCGGATGTAACGGTTATTTTGCCGCCCATTTCATTGGCTATGATATGAGCCAGTGTAGTTTTGCCAAGGCCCGGTGGTCCGTGAAAAAGAACATGATCAATCGGTTCTTTGCGCTGCTGCGCCGCCTGAATTGCAATTTTAAGGGTTTCAACAATCTCGGACTGCCCAATATAGTCTGAAAAATTTTCCGGACGCAAAGATAAAATTTCAGGTTCCTGGTCTATCGGCAGACAAGACCCGGAGAGTATACCCTGATCATCTGAAGACTGTGTTATTATATCATCCGGCATATGTGATTTCCGTTATTTAAGAAGCGGTTTCACCACGATATACTTCTTCAAAGAGTTCTTCAGGTGTTGAAACAGCTCTGTTGCGTATTAAAGCTTCTGCTATCATCTGCTTTGCATCAGCAGTTTTATGACCAAGCTGGTCAACAAGAACGTTCAGCACCTTTTTAGTAAAATCTTCATCAACAGGTATCTGTGTGGGCTCTGTTTTGCTGATCAACGCAAATTTTTCCATCTTGCCTTTTAGTGTGGCAATTATTTTTTGAGCAGTCCTGTTTCCGATTCCTTTTAACTGTTTGAGTCGGGCAGTATCTTTTGTTTCAATGGCACGTGCTATGTCACGAACAGGTATATTCATGGCTTTAACAGCTTTTAAGGGTCCGATGTCCTCAACAGAAATGAAATGTTGAAAAAATTCCTTTTCAGCCTCAAGGTTAAAGCCGATCAGTACAGGCTTTGGTTGTCTGTCCGTCTGCTGGTAAAAGATATAAAGAGAAAGCTCATCACCTATTTCCTTGGTTTTCAAGGTTTCCATCACAATCGCAGGGAGAAGAACTTCATATCCCACCTGGTTTGCAAGAAGAAGTATCCGGTCTTGTTCTATTTTTAAAAGCTTGCCTTCTAAATAACCTATCATTTTATTTTGTCACTCAACTACATAACAGTCTTCCGTTTATTATTTTCAAGGCGAAAAAGGCCGATAAGTGCTAAACCTATTGCATCTGAAGCATGGTAAGGCCTGATAGGTGTTGACAGGTTTAACAAATGTCGAACAGCTTTTTCAAGCTGAATTTTGCTTGCATTGCCGTTTCCGGTTAAAACTTGCTTGGCCTCACGCACAGGAATTTCTGTTACCGGCACGTTAACCTGACATCCTGCAAGAAGAATAATACCTGTGACCTGCCCTAATGTAATTCCAGACTTTGGATACTTTGGAAGGGAAAATACATCCTCTACAACCATAAGGTCGGGTTTTTCATCCTTCAAAAAGGATAGAAGCTTTGAGTAGATTTGATCGAGGCGGTTTGGCAAAGGGATGTTGTTTGGAGTATTAATAGTGCCAAAGGAAAAACCATAGACTTTAAGCCCGGTTCCCCTGACAATTCCAACACCGGTTGCAGCCAGGCCAGGATCTATGCCGATGATCTTCATCATGAGACCTTTGCAAAACGTCCCCTTTTGGCAGATTTCTGCGTTGGGCTCAATTTTTAATCCTCAAAATACTCAATGTATTCCTCCGGTTAAAAATCTCGTCCGCCTTGAACCATGCCAGATAAGCGGAGACTTCGAAATTGAACATTTTTCAAAGGTCTCATAATCATGCACTCATTGCCGGTTTCCTGTTAATAGATACCCGATTTTAAGTAGTAATTGCATCTGAAACACAGTTTTCGGTATCCGGCATCAAGATTTAAAACTCTTTTAACTTCTTTTTTGCTATTTTCGCTTCGTTAGAATCGGGATATTTCCTTATTAATTCCTTTAAAATAAGACGGGAATTTGCTTTATCTTTAAGGTTATAAAATGCAAATCCCTGTTTTAAAAGAGACGCCGGAACTTTATTCCCTTTGGGGTATTTTTCTATTACTTTCTGATATTCGAGTATGGCTTTTTCATACCATTTTTCACGATAAAACACTTCGCCGATCCAAAACTGAGCGTTGTCGGCATTTTCTGATTTTGGATATCGGTCTATGAATTCCTGAAATTTTTCACGGGCAGTTTCAAGGTTACCCTCATCAAAGGCCTGTTTTGCAAATAGGTAAAGTTCATTTTCTGTAAGTTTTTTTCCCGGTTGGCCTGCAGATAAGGTTTTTAAACCGGTCTTTTTTGTGTGGTCGGATACGGATATTTCAAGATTCAGATACTTTTCTATACGAATAATGCTTTCTCTGTTTGAAGTCGCGATCTCTTTTAATCTGTCAAGCCGGTCTTGTTCTTTTTTGTTCGAGTCTTCAGATGCCTTTGTTTTTTGTTTTAGTAAAAATTCCGTTTCTTCAATCTTTCCTCTTAAAATCTGAAGCTCTTCATTGATTTCATCAAGCCTTACACGTAGCCCTGCAGATTGACTTCTTATATTCCGCCCCTCTTTTTTTTGTGATTTTGTGAGGTTTTCCATTTGTGAGAACTGATACTCCAGCTCCAACAGGCGGTCGTTAAGGATAATAGCGTCCTGCCGGGTTGCACACCCGTATAAAATAAAAAAAGTAGCCAGGGAAATAAGGATTGAGTGTTTCATAGCAGGCAGTTTAAATTTTTAAAAGGTCTCCCGCCATTCAAGGCGGGAGACCCCTTCATTTTTTTACTAATGCAATTTAGGGTATAAGAAAATGCCCGCGCCTGTTCTTGGCCCAGGCTTCTTCATTATGACCGGCATCAACAGGACGTTCTTCACCATAGCTTACCGTTGAGATTCGATATGCTTCAATTCCAAGGTCAACTAAAAATGCTTTTGCACTTTCAGCACGTCTGTCGCCCAGCGCAAGGTTATATTCGTTGGTGCCCCGCTCATCACAATGGCCCTCAATGCTCACAGCTACATCGGGATTATCCCGCATCCAGTCTGCCTTTCTCGTTAAAACATCCTGAGCCACTGAATCGAGTGAAGATTTGTCAAATTCAAAGTAGATATCTTCGTTTAGGAACATGTTTCTTGCCGCTAATATGCCACGATCGTCCTCAGCGACAGGTTTTTCCTCCTCAACCTTTGCTTCTGTCGGTTCTTCTTTTGTTTCGGTGACAACTGCTTCTTCAGTTTCCGTAATTTCCTTTTGTGCACAGGATACAGTAAACAGCAGTCCAGGGATTACAAACAACAATGCCAAACTTATCCATAACTTCTTTCGCATTTTTTCCTCCTTTCAAAATCGAGTAATTCTCATCTTTCGTTAAAATTTGGTCAATCCCATTTAACATTCGTTGACCATTTTGGGTTAGTCTGCTCACCACGTAAAGAAAGCAGGCGCCTCTGGTCGGTACCATAAGCAGTCATAACATAGATCCTGGAAGGCCCCTCACGTGTTGAGCTGAACGCAATAAGGCTTCCATCAGGGGAGTAGGAAGGCGCTTCATTATTACCGGTATCATAAGTCAATTGCACCGGATCTTGGCTCTTAATATCTATTGCAAAAATGTTGCTCTGTCCTTTTTGGATAGAACAATATGCTATCCTGTCACCCCTGGGAGACCAGCTTGGTTGTGTATTATATTGGCCATTAAATGTCAATCTTTCAACCTGCCCGGAATTTATATCCTTTATATAAATCTGAGGTGTTCCAGAGCGGTTTGAGACAAATGCCATCTTTTTTCCGTCAGGGGACCAGGAAGGCGATACATCACTTCCATACTTGCTGGTCAGTCCTTTAATAATTTTCCCTGTTCCAGTCAACAGATAAATTTCCTGGTCACCAGAATATGAAAGTGTTGCAGCCAGTTCAAATTTGCCAGGAACCCATGCAGGGGCTATGTTTATCCCTTTTTTCGCAATTACATACCCCTCCTTTTTTTTTATATTTTTTATGTAAATATCCGGTTTTCCATTTAAATATGAGGTGTAGGCAATCCACTTTACGTCAGATGACCATGCAGGGAAAAGGTTTATCTTTTTATTATTTGTAAACTGTTTTAAATTAAAACCGTCGAAATCACATATGTAAATTTCCTTATTTCCTGAACCGGTTGATATAAATGCTATTTTGCTGTTGAAAATTCCCCTGCTACCTGTGAGATGATATATTATCTCGCTGCAAAAACGGCGTATCATTTGCCGCAGATTATCTGCAGGCCCTTCGTACCTTTTCCCTACCAGTCTTTTTGCTTTGAACGTATCGAACAGGCGAAGCTCTACTTCCAAGCGGTCGTTTTTTAATGCAAGACCGCCTGTTATAAGGAGTTCAGCACCTATACTTACCCAGTTGTTGAAATTGATTTTTGGAGTAATCAAAGGGGGATTATCAGGGTCAATAAGAAAGGCGCCACGGTCGAGCATCTTGAAATAACATGTAAATTCAAGAGTTTCGGAGAGTAAATCAGAGGCCTTTTTTAAAACGGAATCCTTTGTTTCACTGTCCGGCAGGTTTGCAAAGATCGGGATGGCGATTGGTATTTTTCGTAAAAAAGGGTTGTTGATGTCGATATATTCATAATCCGCCAGGCACAGTCCGGGCATTATGAACAAAGTAAGTACAATTAAAGATATTATTTTTATTTGAATTCGTTTCATTAAATTAGCTCATAGTTCACAGCTTATAGCTCACAGTTCATAGCTCATAGAATAAAGGATTTAATCATTTAACTATCAGCTATCAGCTATGAGCTGTTATCACCTATTTTATTCCTTTTGGTCCAAATTTAAGGCCTACAGTGTAATATGGGAACAAAAAGCTCTTAGGGAGCGGTGGAAGCGGGTTAGACTTCATGATTGCTTTATAAGCAGAGTCATCTAAAAAGCTGTTGCCCGACTTTTTATCGAACCAGATCTCCTTTATTTCGCCGTTTGGCATAATTTTAATAGCAAGAGCAGCCTCGAGATCGGTGCTGTTCCCTGCGAATTCCTCGGAAAACACCCAATTTTTTTCAATCTGCCAGGCAATTTCAGAATTATATATCTGCATGATTTCCAGGGTCTTTCCGCCTTTCGCTCCCGGCCTCCCGTGTATTCCGGCATTTTGATCCTTGACCCCTTTTATGGAATTTTTTTCCGGATGCTTGCCGGGACCTGTCTTTTCAACTTCACGCTTAAGGCGTTCAAGTGCCTCAGTTAATGGCTGGGGTCTTGACTTGTCAATCTTTTTTTCTAACTCTGATATTGCGCTTTTGACAACCTTGTCTGACTTAAAAGTCTTTTTTTTAAGAGATTTTTTAACCTTCTTTTTTGCAGGCTCTACTGATACCGTCTTTGAAGGCTTCTTATACGCTTTTTGTGTTACTGCTCGCTCCGGCGGTTTTACAATGGCTTTACCGCCGGATATTCTCGGTTTACCCTGATCCGGGATTGTAACCAGGCTGACATTTATTGCAGCCGGTGAATACTCTCTTTTCGGGGTAAAATCGGGAGTAATGATTAATACAACAAAAAAAATCAGATGAAATATCGTAGAAACGGAGAAAAATAAAATCAATGTCCCTGGTTTGTTACCAGCCCCGTGGAACATATCACTGCGGGTGTATGTTCTTTCTCTAAACATTTTTACTTTCTGACTTTCTTTTCTTCGCTTATCGGTATTGTCACCATGCCGAGCTTTTCAACTCCGGCTCCTTTTATCTCCGACATAACCCGAACGACAATACCGTAAGAAATGTCCTTATCGGCCTTAAGGTAAACTTCACGGTCGGTTCTCCCGTCAAGAATTTTTATCAGCTTTTCCCGAAGAAAATCGACCGTGACCTGAAAATCGTTTATATAAACCCTGTTTTCTGTATCTATGGTAATTAATAGGTGTTTTTTTTCAGATACAAGGGGTTTTGAAGAGGCTTCGGGCAAGGAGACGTTTACACCCTCCATCATCATCGGAGCAGTCACCATAAAAATAATTAAAAGCACGAGCATGACATCGACAAAAGGTGTGACGTTAATATCCGACATCAGGCTGCTGTTATTACCCCCGGATGTCATTTTCTTCTCCTTTCAATCCTTAAAATATCCCGTTCAACAATATTTAGAAAGTCTGCTGTGAAACTTTGTAATTCAGACTCTATGACTCTTATTTTCTGCGTAAAATAATTAAAGGCTATTACAGCAGGTATTGCCACCGCCAAACCGGCTGCTGTTGCAATAAGGGCCTCGGATATACCGGGAGCCACAACGGCAAGGCTTGCCGATCCTCTGAGTCCTATACCATGAAAAGAATTCATTATGCCCCAGACAGTTCCGAACAGACCTATAAAAGGTGCTGTATTTCCGGTTGTCGCAAGGAAAGGGACCATCTGAGTCATCCTGGTCATCTCCGTGTTAATGGCACGGCGCAGGGCCCGTTTAACATTATCTGTTCCGGTGAATTTTGAACTTAAAGGCGATTCCTGTTCTTTTGAGGATTGAGGTTGTGATATGGGAACACCCGATTTGCTCAATTTTTTAAGCTCCAGGTACCCTACACGAAAAATCCTTGCTACCGGGCTGTGTCGCAACTGCTTTGCTTTAACAAATGCATTGGACAGGTCACGGCTTTTCCAAAAAAAATCGGTAAAGTTAGCTGATTCCCGGAAAGCTTTCATGATATATCTGTATTTAATAAAAATAATCGCCCATGATGTAATTGAAAAAAAGAGGAGAAGAAGCATAACAAACTGAACCATAGGTCCGGCGTTGCTTATCATATGAAATATGTTAATTTCGTGCTTAAACATAAAGTAGCTCCGGATTTTAGTTGGGGTGATTTATTCAAGTGTTATAAAAAAACGCCTTTTGGAATCCGAACCCAAAGGCGTTTAAAAAGCAACACCTAGCAACCCGGCGATCATAGCATTCCAAGCGTTAGATCCGTGGTTTTGCGCCGCCGCTTTTCAGCGGGTTTGCCTTTTTTATGCATATGTATATATTATTATATCTTTTATGTCAGAATCAATCATTTTGTCAAGAGCCAAAGGGAATTTTATCTTTTATAATAAATTATTCACCAGGGCGGAATGGAGTTGCCGTGGCCGGCTAAAAAATTATATTGACAGGTTAAAAGCTAATACATAAAAATAACTTTTTTATTTCTTAGAGGAAAAATATTGATATAAACTCTGCTTCTAACCATTTTTTACTCAATTTTATGATATCAGCAATACGGAGGAGAACATGAACTGGCTTGTAAATACACTTGGATCTTCCATCGGGAAAAAGCTGTTGATGGCAATAACAGGCCTCGGGTTTTGCAGCTTTCTCGCAGGACATCTTGCCGGTAATCTTACTATTTACTGGGGAAAAGATGCTTTTAATTCATATGCCGCGCACCTGCATTCCTTAGGACCCATCATCACCATGGCTGAACTGGGGCTTTTATTCTTTGCCCTTGTTCATATTCTGACAGGAACAACTCTCTTTTACCAGAATTTCAAGGCAAGACCTGTCAGATATTCGATGAACAAAAGCGCCGGAGGCCGTACTATAGGTTCAAGAACAATGCCTTATACCGGTTTTTTTCTTCTTATCTTTATTGTTTTTCACCTTATTAATTTCCACTTTATAGATAAAACCGGTACAACTATTTATCAAATAGTGCACAGTGCATTTGAAAATATCGGATATGTCGTTATTTATGTCATTGCAATGATAATTGCAGCGATTCATGTAAGCCATGGTTTATGGAGCGCGTTCCAGACCATAGGTGCCAATCATGTAAAATATATGCCTTTTATCAAAGTCGTAAGTTATGTTTTCAGCCTGATTATCGTGATAGGTTTTGGTTTCCTTCCGGTCTATCTTGGGTATATTGCTTGAAGGTAACCGTTTACGGGTTCAATGGTTCAGAGATTCAGGGTTAACCGAAATCTGAACCGTCCTACGAGCGAGGCTGACGAAAGAAAGATAACCTTGAACGGTGAACCCTAAACCTGTAAACGACTGCAATTTATACAAAGGCACAACCAGCAAATTTTTTTACGAATTTATTATCATAACAAGGAGATAATACATGCAGCTTGATGCAAAAATCCCCGGAGGTCCTCTTGCACAGAAGTGGGACAGACACCGGTTTGAGCTTAAACTGGTTAATCCTGCAAACAAAAGAAAGTTTGAGATAATCGTTGTGGGAACCGGCCTTGCAGGAGGGAGTGCATCGGCGTCCCTTGCCGAGCTCGGCTATAATGTAAAGACATTTTGCATCCAGGATAGTCCCAGGCGGGCTCACAGTATTGCAGCCCAGGGGGGAATCAATGCAGCAAAAAATTATACAAACGAAGGCGACAGCATATGGCGCCTTTTTTACGACACCGTCAAAGGCGGTGATTTCAGGTCAAGGGAAGCAAATGTCTATCGACTTGCACAGGTAAGTAATAATATTATCGATCAATGTGTTGCACAGGGTGTTCCCTTTGCACGGGATTACGGAGGACTACTTGCAAACCGGAGCTTTGGCGGTTCTCAGGTTCAAAGAACCTTTTACGCCAGGGGGCAAACTGGCCAGCAGCTTCTTCTTGGAGCATACAGCGCTCTGATGCGCCAGGTAGGAACAGGCAAGGTTAAAATGTTTCCCCGCAGGGAAATGCTTGATGTTGTGGCTATAAACGGAAAGGCCAGGGGAATTGTTGCCCGCAATCTAATCACCGGTGAAATCGAGACCCATACAGGTGACGCCGTTGTGCTGTGCACAGGAGGTTATGGCAATGTTTACTTCCTTTCTACGAATGCAATGGCATCAAATGTTACAGCCGCCTTCAGGGCATATAAAAAGGGGGCATATTTTGCCAATCCGTGTTTTACACAAATTCATCCTACATGTATTCCGGTTCACGGTGATTACCAGTCCAAGCTCACTCTCATGAGTGAAAGCCTGAGAAATGACGGTCGTGTATGGGTTCCTAAAAATACGGGAGACAAACGCAGGCCTCAACGGATTCCGGAACCTGAAAGGGATTATTACCTGGAAAATAAATACCCCAGTTTCGGAAACCTTGTACCACGGGATGTGGCATCAAGAAATGCCAAAGAACAGTGTGATATGGACAAAGGCGTGGGTGAAACAGGTCTTGCCGTGTATCTCGATTTTGAAGATGCCATAAAAAGAGACGGAAAGGAGGTAATCGAAAAGAAATACGGCAACCTTTTTCAAATGTACGAAAAAATTACAGCCGAGAATCCCTATGAAACACCCATGATGATTTATCCGGCGATTCACTATACCATGGGAGGTCTGTGGGTCGATTACAATCTGATGAGCACCATAGACGGCCTTTTTGTCCTTGGGGAGGCCAATTTTTCAGACCACGGAGCCAACCGTCTCGGAGCCAGCGCTCTCATGCAGGGTCTTGCAGACGGCTATTTTGTATTACCGTACACTATCGGCGGATATCTTGCAGGAACACCTCTAGAGGAAATAACCACCGGCCATTCGGCATTCAAAGAATCCGTGACATCAGTTAACGACAGCGTAGAGAAGTTGCTTTCCATAAACGGAAAAAGGACCGTTGATGATTTTCACAAACAACTGGGCCATATCATGTGGGATTACTGCGGTATGGCCAGAAATGATGAAGGGCTGAAAAAGGCCAAAGGAATGATACAACAGTTAAGGGCGGAATTTCAGGAGAATGTTCTTGTTCCGGGTTCAAAGAAAGATTTCAACCAGAGTCTGGAACGGGCAGGTCGTGTGGCAGACTTTCTCGAGTTTGGAGAATTGATGATCATCGATGCCCTTTCCCGCCAGGAATCATGCGGCGGTCATTTCAACGAGGCGTATCAAACGGCCGAGAATGAGGCTTTGCGGGATGACGAAAACTTCTGCCACGTCAGCGCATGGGAATTTACAGGCAAAGATAAAGAACCGGTACTTAACAAAGAAGAGCTTAAATTTGATAATGTCGAATTAACACAAAGGAGTTACAAGTGACAAAGACTATAAATTTAACCCTTAAGGTCTGGCGCCAAAAAGGACAGAAAAAAAAAGGTAGGCTCGAAACATACAAGGCCGTGGATATATCCACAGACATGTCGTTCCTGGAAATGATTGATGTCATAAATGAACAGCTTACCCTTGAAGGAAAAGAGCCTATCGCTTTCGACCATGACTGCAGGGAAGGTATCTGTGGAATGTGCGGAGCTGTTGTAAACGGCCGTCCCCATGGCCCTGAAAAGGGCACAACCCTTTGTCAGCTTCATATGAGACATTTTTCAAACAACGATACCATTGTAATCGAACCATGGAGGTCAAGGGCGTTTCCTGTTATAAAAGACCTGGCGGTTGAGCGAAGCGCCCTGGACCGGATGATCCAGGCGGGAGGGTTTATTTCCGTGAATACCGGCGGTGCGCAGGATGCCAATGCAATCCCCGTATCCCAGGAGGCAGCGGAGCTGGCCATGGATGCTGCAGCCTGTATAGGATGTGGTGCATGTGTTGCCGCCTGCCCCAATGCATCGGCCATGCTCTTTTTAAGTGCCAAGGTTTCTCAACTGGCCCTGTTTCCACAGGGAAAGCCTGAAGCTGCGAAAAGGGCTATATCCATGGTCAGAGAAATGGATATGCTGGGTTTCGGAAACTGCACCAACGAAACCGAATGTGAAGCAGAATGCCCCAAGGAGATCTCCATTACCAACATTGCACGGCTAAATCGTGAATTTTATAAAGCAGGATTTTTTTCAGCAGAAAAATAGGAAATTCTGAAATAGTTCGCAATTCCGTTTTCCTATCAAGAGCATAAGCACTAACTTAATGTTTCCGCATTTCCTTCCTTTAGAGACCTTTGCAAAACGGCACTTTTTGTCCGATTTCTGCGTCAGGCTCAAATTTCAATCCTCGAAATATCCTATATATTCCTGTGGTTGAAATTTTCGCCTTCCTTGAACTCGAACAAAAATTACCTTTTTTCAAAGGTCTCCTTTAAAAAGGGGGCAACTTTGGCTCCCCTTTTATTAAAACCAAACACTTTCCACCAAAAAGGATATCTTGACTGCTGCCTGAAAAATATTCTATGTAATACCAAAAGACTGAGTGCTTAAAGGCCTTGATGAGCGTCCGCCTGCGGTGGCCATGAAGAGCGGACTAACGCTCTTTATGGCTAAAACTTTAATCCTCAAACGAAGCCCTCGGCTTGCCCTGGTTGAGATGCTTCTAATAAAAAAGGTGAATTATGGAAAAATGGCATGCATATTTTGATCAATTCATAGCAGGCTATGCAGCGGAGACGACTTATATGCATATTTTCATTAAAGCAGCAGTAGCCGTGGCAGGTACATTTATTGTCTGGTTTATTTTAAAAGGTATTATAAATCTGTTTGAAAAAAGAATTAAAAAGAGCGGTATTTTGCATATAAACACTCAAACTTTCCTTGTAATCCGAAAAGTTCTTTCTTATGCCTTAATTCTTGTAACCGGTACATATCTGATCAGGCTTTTCAATATACAGCTTATTGAAAATATTTATCATGCGATTTTAATTGTAATCCTGGCCTCTCCGGTTAACGAATTTTTTATAATTTTTATAAAATATCTTGAAAAGAATCTGGCCGATAAAACAGATACCAAGATAGATAATGTTATTTTTGATCTTTTAAAAAAATTCGCAGGCGCCATTATCTATATAACTGCAGTAATTATCGCTCTTGATATGTTAGGCGTTAATGTTATGCCGTTTATTGCCGGTGCTGGTGTTGCAGGTATAGCCATAGGTTTTGCCGCTAAGGATACGTTGTCGAATCTTATCGCAGGTGTATTGCTGATTGTCGATCGGCCCTTTGAGGTAGGTGACAGGATCGAAGTATGGACCGCTCCATCCGGCAGTGCGACCTGGGGCGATGTTCTAGATATCGGGCTGCGTGCGACAAAAATTAAAACAACCGATAATATCGTAATCGTTATTCCCAACAACGAAATAATGAAGCGGGATATAATAAACTACACCATTATTACGTCTAAAATCAGGGTTCGCGTTAATATAGGGATTGCTTATGATGCGGATATGGAAAAGGCAAAAGAGTTGATTATAAAGGTGGCCGATTCCGCCGAATGGATAGCAAAAGATCCGGCTCCCAAGGTAGTTGTGAGAAATTTCGGGGACTCTTCAGTCGATCTACAGCTTCGGGTCTGGATTAATGATGCAAGGAAAAGGATGGATACAATTTCCTATGTCACGGACAACATAAAAACATTGTTTGATAAGGAAGGGGTAGAAATACCATATCCGAAAAGGGATATTTTTATTAAACATGAGAAAAGCGACTAAAGTGAATAAAGCTTTAATTTAAAAGGCTGAAGGCAAAAAGCAGAAGATATATGATTGATGGAGGAGCGCTTTGCTTGAAGACCGTTCCCTTCGGGAACTTGATGAGCGCTTCGCTTGAAGCTTAAAGGCCGAAGGCCGCTCTTCAAGCCACGCAGTGGCGCTCCTCAAGTCCTGAAAGGACGCTCTTCAAACCCTTTGTGTTTGAAAGCAAATTGGTTAAGGTTTAGACGGTTAGGTGTTTATACTTTTTCAAGTTTTACATTCCTTTTTAAAACAGCTTTTGCTGTTTTTTCAAATTGAGGGGTTATATCTGACACAAAAAGACTGAATTTTCCGTTTTTACTCAATTTATTTTCGATATCTTTATTTGTTTTAAGAAAATCCTTTACTTTCTCTGCAACTCCGGCAGAAGAGTCTATGATATTCACACGTTTCCCGATTTTATTTTGTATGATTTTTTTTAAAAGCGGATAATGGGTGCAACCTAAGATAAGCGTGTCTATCTGCCTGGTTTTAAGTGGATGGAGGTATTTTTTAACAACCATTGAAGTAACAGGCTTTTTAAGCCACCCTTCTTCCACCAACGGAACAAGAAGGGGGCAGGCAGTAGAATAGACCCTGGCATCGGGATTTATTTCAAGAAGCTTTTTTTCGTAAATGCCGCTTTGTATTGTGGCGCGGGTTCCTATGACTCCAATACTAAGCTTTTTAGAACTTTTAAGGGAAAGCTCCACAGCAGGCGTAATAACTTCAAAAATCGGAAATTTGTATTTTTCAACAACCCTTTCAGTCGCAATACTTGAAGCAGTATTACAGGCCATCACGATTATTTTTGCTCCTTTTTTTAAAAGAAAATCGGTATTTTCAAGGGCGTATCTGATAACGGTTTCAGGGCTCTTGGTACCGTAAGGAGTACGTGCGGTATCGCCAAAGTAGATAATATCATAGCCGGGAATCTGCTCCATAAGAGCCCGCATGACAGTGAGTCCGCCTATTCCTGAATCGAAAATTCCAATCATTTAGCCTATCCCGGATAAAACGGTGAAGGCGAGCGCTTCGCTTGAAGAGCACTACGTTCGAGGAGCGCTTCGCTTAAGGAAAAACGTTTTAAGCTTTAGGCAATAAGTTTTAAGTATTTGATAAAACAGACAATAACATTAGCCTAAAACCTAAAACATGATAAATTTGACTTTTTACAACTTCATCGTATATAAGCAGTTATTTTTATTTACAAGGGAAATAATACGAAGGAACAACAGATGCACACACATGACAAAAAACAATCAATGGATCAGAAAATTTTTAATATCGGCCTTTCCATGGAAATGGTATCTTTATATCTTTTATGTTGCGGCCTTGCAGATGCAGGGAGCATGATTACAAAAAAGAATATTCTTGAAATATGGAACGGCAGCGAAGAAGAGTTAGTAAAAAGTCTTAAGAGCCTAGAAGAAAAAAATATCCTTCGCAAGATTATTTCAGACAGAAAAGATCACGATATATATAAGCTGACAGATGTAAAACAATGGAGAACCGGTCAATAGTCGAGACCTTTGTAAAACGTCCTCTTTTGTCCGATTAGCGCTAAAGCTTCACTAAAGTGCCTGTGTCAGGCTCAAATTTTAATCCTCGATCCGCCTCAGGCGGACCTGTGGTTAAAATTTGAGCCTTCCTTGAACTCGAACAAAACTGAACATTTTTCAAAGGTCTCGCCCCATCTAATGCCTGATAGCTGCGTTGTCCAGCCTTATAGGCGGGACGCCTTGCTCTCAAGCATGATCTGGGGTTCTAAAACCGGTTCTATCCATTTCCTATCAGCTATGAGCTATGAACTATCAGCTAATATCTATCAGCTATTTTCTCAGCCACGAATTCCTTAACTACGCTGTCAGGGACATCCGTACGAATTCCAGGGCATACTGAAGCCATGATGTGCCAGTTGTTAATATCAACAAGCACACTCTTTATAAAAGGCCATGCTTTACACATATATGGTTTAACCGGATGAATCATGCAAAGTTTGTCCCAGAATATACAATACCCGTTTTCATCCTGAGCCAGAACGGGCTTACCTCCTGACAACCGGCAGTACTTTGCAGTAAAAGATTTAACATCCATATTCACATATTCTGCTATAACCTTAACATCCTTTTCGGATAAAAAGGTTCCGCCGTAGCCATTACAGCAGTCCCCGCATTTTTTACATTGAAAAAGAGAATCAGACAACATGCCGTGTCTCCATTGCTATTTTCAGGGTAACCTGATCAACATATTTCAAGTCACCTCCCATTGGAACACCTGATGCTATTCGTGTTACTTTGACAGGATATTTTTCAAGAAGCTGCGCAATATATGCGGCGGTCGCTTCCCCTTCGACATTTGTGCTTGTGGCAAGTACAACCTCTTTGATGTTACTTTCTTTTACTCTGGATATTAATTCCCTTATTCTAATATCATTCGGCCCGACACCGTTCATAGGGGAGAGTACTCCTGATAGAATATGATAACGACCTGGAAAAGCGCCGGATTTTTCAACAGACACCATGTCTGCCGGCTGTTCCACCACACATAATAATTCAGTATCTCTTGCCGGGTCGTTGCATATATTGCAAAGATCGCTGTCGCTTAGTGCAAAACATTTAGAGCATAACCTTACCTTGTCTTTGAGTTCCAGAATACTATTGGCAAGCTGTTCAGCCTCTATGCGGGGTGCTTTCAGAATATGCATTGCAAGACGCTCGGCTGTTTTTTCTCCTATGCCGGGCAGCCTGGAAATATTTTTTATCAATTTTAATATCGAGGCCGGGTAGTAATTCATGTTATGTCAATCCCGGGATATTCAACCCGCCTGTGAGTTTGCTCATCTCCGATGAGACCATTTCCTGTGATTTTATAAGAGCGTCATTAATTGCCGCAAGTATTAAATCTTGAAGCATTTCCACATCTTCGGGATCCACAACCTCCTTTTCTATTTGTATTGATACAATCTGCTGCTTCCCGTTCGCTATAACTTTGACCATACCACCACCGGCAGTTGTTTCAACCGTTTTGTCAGCCATTTCCTCCTGCATTCTCAGCATTTTTGTCTGAAGTTTCTGAGCCTGCTTCATCATGTTTCCCATACCTTTCATTAAAATACCTCCCTGTATGCCCGGGTAAACCGGCGCTAAATAATTTTTACATCTACAACCTTTCCATTGAAAATCTCTACTGCATCAGCAATTAGAGGGTGGTCGAGGGCTTTTTTTTTTAAGTCGTCATCTCTGGTTTTTTTTTCTTCAGTTTTATTTCGGGCTATTTTTTCAATTATAATAATTTCCATATTTTTAGAGAAAAATTCCTTGCAGATTTTTTTTAAGATATCCATGTTCTTACTGCGCCGGATCATATTGATGTTAAAACCGTTTCCGTTTACTTCAATTTCAAGGCTCTTGCCGGTCAGCCTTTTCAATTTGCACTTTGTCAGGTTCGCTGCAAGGGAAGGATATTTTTTTGAAATAATTTCAAAAAGGCTGTTCCAGGTCGCATGGAGATCGGTGAAGGAGTTGGAAGGTGTTGCTATGCTTTCCGAGCCTTTCATGTCCTGATTTACATCTGGTGTTTCCGGCAACTTTTCTTTTTTTTCTGATAATGCAAAATTGTTTTTGGCACCACCATAACGGGCCTGGGTTTCTAAAAACTCTTCTCCCTGCACAGGTTCAATTTCATTACGGAGAATATCGAGTTTGTCAATAAGCACATCAATAGGAAGAGCCGGTTTAATCTGAAACATCCTGATAAATACGATTTCAAGAGCCAGTTTCGGCTGGGATGAAAACCTTATACCGGCATCTTCTTTGAAAAGAAGATCAAAGACCTGGTTCAGGTAAGCTGCGGAAATATCTTTTACCTGATTTTTCATTAAGTCTATCTCATGGGCAGGTAGATCGACAAGCTTGCTGATTTTTTCCCCCATTTTTACGACCAGAAGATTCCTGAAGTGTTCCACGAGATCCGAATACAGTTTTTTCATATCATGACCGTGGTCGTAAATATCATCAAGTTCATCAAGAATAACAGGAATATCTCCGCTTATAATGGCTTTGGAAATATCAAAGATAATTTTTCTATCGATAACTCCCAGTATGTCAACTACCTGCTCGTGGGTAATAGTCCCTTCAAGGCAGGTCATAACCTGGTCAAGAAGGCTTAAAGCATCCCTCATGCTTCCGCCGGCCTCACGGGCAATGAGTTCCAGGCTTTCATCGGGAATATTGATTCCTTCCTTAGTGCATAGAAAGGTCATGTGTTTTGAAATTGATTCTAAGTTTATGCGTCTGAAATCATGTCGCTGGCAACGGGAAAGAATTGTTATCGGAATCTTATTGGGTTCTGTGGTGGCAAAGATAAACATGATATGGGACGGGGGCTCTTCAAGGGTTTTTAAAAGTGCGTTGAAAGCCGCTGTGCTTAACATGTGTACTTCGTCTATAATGTATATCTTGTAAAGACTGTGTGCGGGCATATACTTGATATTTTCACGCAGTTCTCTTATCTGATCCACGCTGTTATTAGAAGCGCCGTCAATTTCAAAAACGTCCACAGCTCTTCCCGAAGTAATATCTTGGCATGATCTGCACGTATTGCAGGGGATTGGCGCAGGCCCTTGCTTGCAATTCATCGCTTTTGCCAGAATGCGGGCAACCGTTGTCTTTCCGGTACCCCTTGGGCCTGAAAACAGGATCGCATGAGAGACCCGATCAGAGGAGATTGCGTTTGATAGAGTACGGGTGATGTGGTCCTGCTGAATAACTTCTTCAAATGTTTGTGGGCGGTATTTGCGTGCAAGAACGAGATAGGACATAGAATAACTTTCTGTATTTTTTTTGACAGGATTTACAGGATATTCAGGATATTTTTTGCCTTTCCTGAAGAAAGGCAAAAGTGTCAACCCTCTTCGAGATAACCAATTGGACTAATAGCGGCAAGAGTTTAGCTTAAAGATGGCAATGGTTGGAAGCCGGCTTCTCCTTTCCCGCCTTTGGGCGGGATTGTGCTTTCTCAGTCTCGTCCCCGCCCGCCTCGCAAGCGAGAGCGTTGCGGGCAGGTGGAGACTGAGAAAAATAAAAAATCCTGTTCATCCTGTCAGATTATTTTGGCGGAGAGAGAGGGATTCGAACCCTCGGTGCCGCTTTTGGCAGCACACACGATTTCCAGTCGTGCTCCTTCAGCCAGCTCGGACATCTCTCCGTGAACAGTTAAGTAGTTTGTTTAATGGGTTAAGTGGTTACCTGGCGGAGAGGGTGGGATTCGAACCCACGATCCCGTTTTTGACGGAATACCGCTTTTCGAGAGCGGGGCCTTCAGCCGCTCGGCAACCTCTCCGGTGCTTTCAAATAATTATATTAATCAGGTTCCAATATAATTTTTTAATAAAGCATGTCAATAATATTAAGGCAAAAACATCTCTTCCACCTCTTTCGTGTAAGCGCCTTCTTTAGCGTAGATTACAAGGGGAGGGCCTATCTTTAAACCAGGACGTGCGCCTTTTATTCCTTCCAGAATAATCAGTTTGGCTTCTGTATTCCAGCCTGAATGGATAGTGCGGAGAAATTTAGGTTCAATATGGGCAGATCGCATACTGGTCATAAGGTCGATTATGCGTTCTGCTGAGTAAATAGTGACAAACCTTCCTGCAGTGCGCAATACACGGCGGACTGTTGTAATTACATCATCAAGGGTAGCCTTGATTTCGTGTCTTGCTACTGCGCGCTGGAGGTCAGGGTTTATTCTTCCCGATTCGGCCTTCCTGTAAGGCGGGTTGCTTACAACCAGATCTACAGGAACTGAAATCATATCATTTTTCAGTTCTTTCATATCTTTGCAAAGAATGGTTATGATGCCGCCCATCCGGTTTTCTTTGACATTGGAGACAGCAATGTCGGCAAGTTCTTTTTGCACCTCGATTCCGAAAATTTTCAGATTCGGTTCGCGATAGGCCAGTATAAGAGGAATAATGCCGCAGCCTGTTCCCAGATCAAGAATCTTGTCTCCGGGACGGGGACGGGCATGACAGGCCAGCAAAATCGAATCGATGGAAAAGCGGTAGCCGGAACGATCCTGTTTAACCTTGATACGGCCATTAAAAAAGGTATCTGGAGTTTTAGTTTTCATAGCTCCTAAACTGGTAAAACCGGAAAAACTGAGCGCTTCGCTAAAAGAGTGCTTCGCTTGATGAGCGCTTCGCTTTAGGGCTTAAATCCGCCGCAGTCGGATGCTCCTCCAGGCCGAAGGCCGCTCTTTAAAGCCCGGAAGGGCTGTTCCTCAAGTCACGAAGTGACACTCCTCCAGGCCTCCAAGCTTTCCAGCCTTTTTGCCTACAATGCTCCGATTTTAAATTTTATCTCTTCGACCAGATCTTCCCCCAAAGATGTGTTGATATTATTTATTATATCCTTTTTTAAAAATGTAAGCTCATGAATCCATGCGGAACTGGTAACATGTACCAGGAGGATCTTGCCTTTAAATGCTGCCGGGCGGGCATTTTCTGCAATAACTTTGCCCACTACATCATTCCATAGACTCCAGACCTGTGCAAGTCCTGAGTCTGATTCCCTGCGATAGGTGCTTAAAATATTATCCAGGATATTGCTGATGTGAACGGATTCTTTGAGATGTTTTCTTTTTTTCTTCATAACAGTAAATTGCATTTTGTGTATTTGTTGATGCTATATATAGCACCTGAGCCTGTATTTGCAAGTGACACGCTATTAATTAAGTTTTTTGCTTTGTCCTTTAAAGCCCCCTCTTTTAAACTGGTTTTATTTTTCCAAATGCGTTTGCCTTGCTTTACAGTTGCTTTTTGCTTGACTTGAAAGGTTAAGTGACTTAAATTGAAATTAAAGCAACATCACATTTTTAAGGATTAAGGACGGATACGCCCCGCAGCAGGTGGGGCGGTCTTTTTGTATAACAGAGAGACCTTTGAAAAACGGTAATTTTTATTCGAGTTCAAGGAAGGCGATCCGCCTCAGGCGGATCAACCACAGGAATATATGGAATATTTCGAGGATTGAAATTTGAGCCTGACGCAGAAATCGGGTAAAAAGTGCCGTTTTTCAAAGGTCTCACAGAAACGAATATACAGGTTAATACTATGGCTTGGGATTGGGAAAAACTAAAAGAGCAGCAGAGGCAGACAGGAGGAGGCGGAATTCCTCCTCAGATGGATGAAATTTATAAAAAATTCAAGGGGTTCAAACTGCCTGGCGGACCGGTGGCAATTCTTATTATTGTTATTATAGCTATCCTCTATTCTATATTCTACACGGTTAAACAGGATGAAGTAGGAGTTGTCCAGCGATTCGGGCGGTATGTACGTACCACCCAGCCGGGCCTTAACTTTAAGCTGCCTGTAGGAATAGAAAAGGTAACAAAGGTAAATGTAAAAAAAGTCCGGACGGAAGAGTTCGGTTTTACCTCCGGAGCAGGAGATGCAAGGTCCCGTTTTTCAGGCAGAAGTGATAATGTAAACGTAGCACTTATGCTCACCGGAGATTTGAATGTCGGTCTTGTTCCGTGGATTGTACAGTACCGGGTAAAAAATCCGTTTAATTATCTTTTTAAAGTCCGGGACATCAGGAAAAT
>DAOWEJ010000093.1 GCA_030638575.1 Deltaproteobacteria bacterium
CTGGCCAACCGCGACGACGAACCAAGGGAGGAGCTTGAATCAATAATCAGGCAGTATTTCACAAAAAGCATTGACAGTCTTGATTATTAAAATGTCTGTAACTCAGGTGTATAGACTGAAGGTTGAAGGCTGTTAGACCACTTCAGCCTTCAGTCTTCAACCTGAATACCTGAGTAGTTTAAACTCTATAGAAAGGAGAAAAGAAAATGAGTGACGAAAACAGGGGAATTATGACTATTCGATATGTTAACGGAACTGAACAAAAGTTTGAGTATGCTCGCTTTAAGGATGACTCAAGCATCTTAAGCGCTGCAAGTCGTATCCAGGATATGCTCAAGGCAAATCAGATCCTTTTCGAGCTGGAAGACAGGTTTCTTATAATACCGTTACATAACGTGCTGAGCATTGAAGTCTCACCTCCACCCGTCAAGTTCCCGCAAAATACGGTGAAGGACGTGCGCCTAATCGCATAAAAAAACAAATTGAAACCTTTGCAGATAAGCGCAGACTTCGAAACGGCACTTTTCGAATTCTGCGCTTATCTGCCATAGTGATGCGGCTATCGCATTTGATGATCTCGTAAAAAGTCTTTGAATCAGCGCCAGATGGCTAAGTTAAAAGGCTCATATACAAGGCGTAGTGGTTTTTCAGGGACGAGACTATACAAATAGTATGTCGAGTTCCTGAAAAAGCGCTACAACGCAGTAGATGAGTCTTTTTACGACGCCATCGCATTTATTTTTTTAATTTTTTCTTAACTGCAAGCCCTATTTTTTCCAAAGTATATGGTTTTTTGATGTATTCTCCTGCTCCTAATCTTTGGGCCTCTTTAACACGCTCTGTTTCGGAATACCCGCTTGCTATGATTGCCTTCTGTTCAGGGTGCATATCCAAAATTCTTTTAAATGTCTCCAGTCCATCCATGCCGGGGTCCATAATCATGTCTAAAATCAGCAGATCTGCCGATTTTGTTTTCAAATATTCAACTGCCTCCTCGCCGCTCGAAACCGATGTAACAAAATAACCCAATTTTCCCAGCATCCCGGATGCAATCTCTCTTTGTCCTCTCACATCATCTATAACTAAAATCGACTCCCCTTTACCCAAATAATCTTCTATTGATAACAGGGATTTATCAGAGGCCAATTCTTTTCTGGTTACAGGAAAATAAAGTGTAAATGTGGTTCCTTCTCCTTCAATACTCTGGATATCAATATATCCCTTATGGTCTTTTACTGTTCCCCACACCACAGCCATCCCCAACCCCGTTCCGCTCCTACCCATAACCTTTTTAGTATAGAAAGGCTCAAATATTCTTGTCAGGTCATCCTGCGAAACACCTATTCCTGTATCAGAAATGCTCAAAACAGCATAGTCATTCTCTTTAACATCATTATAACCTCTTATTGGCCTGTCAACATAACGATTTTCTGTCCTTATGAAGATCGTCCCTCCATCCGGCATAGCCTCGGCTGCATTAGAGACTAAATTCATAACCGTTTTGGATAAGTGAACCGGAGAACCAATAATGTTTATGAGATCGGTTTCAAGATCTGTCTCCACTTGAACTTCCAGATGGTAGGATTCCAGGTTCTCATGCTCAGGGCTTTTTAAATAATCGGAAATAATATGATTTAAATTCACAACCTCAGTAACTGCAACTCCTCTTCTTGCCAGAGTCAATAAATCCTGCACGATAGTGGCGGCTTTTTGTCCTGACTCTTGTATGGTTTGAATAGGTTTTATTAAAGGGCTGTCTTTTGGCAGATCAAGCAGCAAGAGTTCGGGATAACTTACAATACCACTTAAGATGTTGTTAAGATCGTGAGCTACCCCTCCTGCAAGGGCTCCAATGGCTTCCATCTTTTGTGACTGCCGCAGTTTATTTTCCAACCGGGCCTTTTCTTCATTTGCTCTTTTGATGTCTGTAATATCCGACACTACTGAAATCATGCAGTCTTCTTCGTCCAGCCGAATTGTTCTAGATGAAAGAAGCGTATCGACAATAGTTCCGTCCCTTCGCCGATACTGGATCTCAAGTCCGTTTGCTTCCCCTTTATCTTTCAGGCTCTTGATCAAACGCTCCCGATCTGCCGGGTTGACATATAGATTCATATCAAATGGGTTACTGCCCAAAGCCTGCTCCCTGGAGTATCCGAGCATTGTGCAAAAAGCTTCATTTACCTCCAGAAAGCGGCCGTCCTCTATTGTGGCTAAAACGATAGTGTCGGGAGCGGCTTCCAGGGTGCGCCGATACCGCTCTTCACTCGCATCAAGTTCTTTTCTGGCCCTCTTTTTCAATTCTTCCTGGGCCTCAAGAAGGCTCATCAAGACTTGATTAAAAGCCTGGACAAGCTTTTGGAACTCGACATATTTGATATTTTTTTCTTGTAAAAAAAGATGGGAAGGTTCCTGTGCGATCTCAAGGGCCTGGTTGGATATGCTCTCAAGGGGTTCACTTACCCTTCGACTAATTAAAAAGGAGACAAGAAGAGTCAGTGAGAAAACCGCAGCACAGAGCACAGCCAGTGTTATAATCAAAGATGTTTTCTTCTCCCGAAGAGGAACTGAAGAGGCTGCGAAAAAAATCCCGGGGAAATCTTTTAGTGGCACGAGGCTCTCTTCCGGAAGAATATCTATCCATGGAAGTTCCCGCTTGTCTGCCATTGTATTCAGAAGTTCTTTCGGAAAAGGCTTGGCTTCACATGTACGCAGATTGCTCAAATAACCTTTATTTTGTATAAGCAGCCTGCCGGGGACATGTGCCTTTATACGATCCCAAAAAAGCTTATCCCTGGTTAATCTGTGTAAAATACAGGCTGTCCCCAGTCTGTCGTTTTTCCTCTTAATTGGATTGACAAACAGTGTAAAAAATTCGCTATAACCAAGTTTTTGAAATTTAATTATCCGCAAGCTATCTGTACCGGAAAGCCTTTGTATATCTGGTATCAAAGACCATAAACCCATTGGCAGTTCTGGGATAAAAGCTGGGTCTTTCCTTTCCTGAACCCAATAGAAAGCCCCGTTTGAATTGGGGTATTGCTTTTTAATTGTTTCAAGGAGCTGGCTTTTCACTCCCAGCATCAGGCTTACTCTTACCGTATTGTTCAAGCTCATCTCCCGAATTTGAGTCTCCAGCTCACTTAAACGATCCTTAATAAGCATGCTCACTTGGGTTTGATCGCCTTCAAGCTTATTATAGAATTCCCTGGTCATAGTTCTGCTGAGAATTCCGTACAAGATTCCCAGTATTAGAGTGAGGGATACTCCTGCAAACACCACTAATGTCCAAACAAGAAACCTTGAAAATCTTTTTTCAGATGCCATCTTATACCTCGTGAATCATTGCGTCCCTGAAACCACTTCGTCTGCGGCCATTAAAATATCGGGTGGGATTTCGATCCCCAGTTGCTTAGCCCTATTTAAATTGAATACCAGCGCATATTTTTGTGCTTCCTCTATCGGTATGGTTCCGGGGTCTTCTCCCTCCAGAATACTGACAACCATTCTGCCGGCCTGGTAACCCATGGCATAAAAGTCCACGGCAGCCCCTCCAAATAGACCCATCCGGGTGAATGCATAGTTTAACGATATTTCAGGTTTCTTTGAGTTCCGGATAGTCCAGGCGAAAATTTCCGGTGCTGTATATGTCTTTCCTTTATAGTCCTTGAGCAAGAGAGCGACCGGATAGATGACACTAACTTCAAGGGTTTGATTCGCTGATAGAATCTCTTTGTGATATTCCTCCCAGCTCTTTACGACTCTTATATCCCAGCAGCAGGGAATTTTTTCCTTTTCTATCTCGACCTTTATCTGCTTATAAATTGCTCGACCGGTAGGGGATGTGTCCACAAAGAACATAATTTTCTTTAGACCGGGGAAGAGCTTTGAATGAACCTTTACAGCATCCACGACGTGAAGCTTTTCATAGACACCGGTAATTTTATGACCTGGATTGGATCTTGAATTCATGAATAGATGTTTTTTATTGTAATCCTCGGGTTGACCATTCATTCCGGAAAAAACGATAGGAATTTTCGAATCCGCCAGTTTCAAGGCAACGGTACGAAATGCATTGTCATCCAGACTGACAAGAACATCCGGGTTAAAAAAGCGGATTCTTTCCAATGCCAGGTGGGCCTGTTTTTCCATTAGTTGAGGGGTATTATTTTTTCGTTTTGTGTCCATGAAATATGTTTGGATTTTTAGATTTTTCATTTCTCCAAATCCGGCTTCTTTCAGCGCCTCGATAACCCCGTCATGCTGCGGCTGCCCGCAGACATGTCCCGCCTCATAACTGTGCAAAATGAAAACACGATGTGTTAAATCTGATGAGGCTCCAGCAACAAGAATATCTGAAGAAAAATAGAAAAATACCATTAATAAACAGAGTGTTAAAAATGTTAAGATTTTGTGTTTCATGATAACTTTCCTTTTTAATAAAGACTGTTGAAATCCATTATATATAATGGAGACCTTTGCAAAACGTCCCCTTTTGGCAGATTTCTGCGTTGGACTCAATTTTTGGCACTTTAGTGAAGCTTTAGCGCTATCCTCAATCCGCCTCAGGCGGACCTCTGGTTAAAAATTTCGTCCGCCTTGAACTAAGCCAGATAAGCGGAGACTTCGAAATTGAACATTTTTCAAAGGTCTCTAATGGTGAAAGGATATTGATCAAATTTGATGGCGTCGTAAAAAATCCCATCTGCTGCGTTGTAGCGGTTTTTCAGGCACTCGGCATACTACATGTATTGCCTCGTCCCTGAAAAACCACTGCGCCTTTTTATCCCGCTGATTTTTAGCGGGGGTATATAGAACTTTTTACTTAGCCATAGGCGTTACTTTTTACGAATTCATCAACTTTAGACAAACGTATGTGATTAATGCTCAATATCCCTCGATAACACTGCCCTATCATCTATTTTATCGGCATATTGAGCAAAAACTTGAATCTCTTTTTCATAAACTTTTCATTTCATTATTATTGGGCTTATAATTGGCGAGTGGAGGTAAAAGATATGAGGATATTTAATCTGAGATTGAAGCTAAATAAAATAAATATGCCCTTGGCAGTGACGTTTCTTTTATATAGATCTGTTCATGCTCCCCTGGATATAGCCTTCCAAATCCAGGGATATGTACAAAAACCCGATCTCTTTAAGTTTGCTTATAATGGCTATCCTGGTTTTTTCATCGAATAATCTTTCAAAATCCCCTGGGCTTACCTCTAATCTGGCAACCTCATTATGGTACCGAACGCGGCAGGGTATAAACCCAATACTTAAAATGAATTCTTCCGCCCTGTCAATCATGTTAAGGGTTTCACCGGTTATCGGCGTACCGTAGGGAATCCGGCTGGCCAGACAGGCCATTGACGGCTTATCCCACGTGACTATGCCAATCTCTTTCGAAAGCATGCGGATATCTTTCTTTGTCATACCTGCATCCACCAGGGGAGATACAATCCCCATTTCCTCTGCTGCCTTAAATCCCGGGCGAAAATCATCCAGGTCATCCATATTTGCACCATGGGCGATATTTTTAATCCCCATGTCAGAAGCTAATTTTATAAGGTCTTGTGCCAACAGTTTCTTGCATACATAACACCTGTATTTTGTGTTAGCCACAAAGTCGGCTTGGCCCATCTCCTTTGATTTTATAACAATGTGCTTTATGCCCAAATTCTTTGCAAACTCTGTAGCAAAATCCGTCTCCCTTTCAGGATGCACAGGAGATCTGGCTGTCACCGCGATTACATTCTCCTTTAATATCTCATAGGCCACTTTAAGCAAAAAAGTACTGTCCACACCCCCTGAGAATGCAACGATTAAATTATCGTACTGCTTTAAAATAGAAATCAATTTTTTCTTTTTGTATTCCATATTTTCTTAATTTATTCTGCTTCATCTTTTGGTTTATGAATTCTCAAAAAGTCATTTTCGAGCGACGCTGAGTTCCCTTGTGGCGGGAAAACGGGATTCAGGTTAAGCCTTGAGAAAAAAATTATCGGTGTAGGGCTATGTATGTCTTTCATTAACATAATAATGAGCACAAACACTTTAAATGGTCAACCATTAAAGGCTTGTGGAAAATGTTGTTTACAAGATAAGAATCGTTGTGCTACCTATTTTAAATGTTTTTTACTTTAGATTGAAGATCTTTAAGATCAGGTATTTTTATAGATGTGAAAAGCTCAGGTACAACAACTAAATAAAGCCTGATATGGATAAAATATGAAAAAGTTGATAATCTTTCTGTCGATCTTTTTAGTTACTTCCGCATACGCTGATGATTTTTTTCCGCCAAAAGGCTGGTATGATAAACCGAATCCACTTGCAAGCCCTGATGCCGAAACAGGCGGTGAAATCTCTATTTTTGCAGGCCAGTATCCTAAAAGCCTGAACTACTATCTCGATACTAATGTTCTGTCTGCTGAAATCTTTGGAGCTATGTATGAGTCATTGCTTTCCATGAATCCGATTACACTGGAGTATGAACCGCACCTTGCGGAAAAATGGTCTCTTTCCGATGATAAAAAAACCTTTACCTTCCAAATTAATAAAAATTCCAGGTGGAGTGATGGCCATCCAATAACAGCCTATGACGTGAAATGGACATATGATACCATCATAGATCCTAAAAACCTCACCGGGCCGCATAAAATCGACATGGAGCGTTTTAAGCCCCCCGTGGTAATAGATAAATATACCATTCGGTTTTCTGCCAGAGATGTTCATTGGAAAAACCTCGGTGCTGCCGGGAGTTTTTATATACTCTGTAAGCATCTATTCGAAAAGAAAGATTTCAACAAAATCAATTTTGAATTTCCCGTTGTTTCAGGCCCATACCGACTTGGGAAAATAAATGAAGGTCTATTTATAACACTTAAACGTCGAAAAGACTGGTGGAACGTAAAAGCAAAAAGCTCACAGAACACAGGAAATTTTCAAACCATGAAATTCAAGTTTTTTGCTGAAAGGGAAAACGCTTTTGAAGCTTTTAAAAAGGGGCTGATTGACCTTTATCCTATTTACACATCACGTTTATGGGTGAATGAAACAAAAGGCAAAAAGTTTGTTAAAAACTGGATAGTAAAACAAAAAGTTTACAACCACAACCCCGTCGGATTCCAAGGATTTGCAATGAATATGCGAAAGCCTCCTTTTGACGACATAAGAGTTCGCAAAGCTATGGCATTGCTCCTTGACCGAAGGAAAATGAACAGTACACTTATGTATAACCAGTATTTCCTCCATAAATCATATTTTGAGGACCTTTATTCAAAAAAACACCCATGCCCAAACCTTCTGGTTGAGATGGACAGGGAAAAGGCCGGAGAGCTCTTAAAACAGTCGGGTTGGATTGTTAACCCTCAAACCGGATTCCTGGAAAAAAAAGGAAAAATATTTTCTTTCAAGTTTTTAACCCGAAGCGCATCATCAGAAAAATTCCTGGCCATTTATGCGGAAGATCTGAAAGACGCTGGTATTGAGCTTGTAATCGACAAAAAAGACTGGGCTGCCTGGGCAAGAGATATGGACGAATTCAATTATCAGATGACATGGGCTGCCTGGGGCTCAGGTGTCTTTAAAGATCCTGAAAGTATGTGGTCATCTAAAGAAGCCGACAGAAAAAGCGGACAGAACATAACCGGTTTTAAAAACAGCAAAGTAGACGAACTTATCGAAAAACAAAAGAGCATTTTCAGCATTAGCTCGCGTAACGATATATACCGTAAGATTGATCAAATTATTTATCAGGCTTGCCCTTACGTGCTTTTATGGAACATCAACTATACACGGCTTCTTTACTGGAATAAATTCGGAATGCCGGATACAGTACTTTCAAAATATGGTGGTGAGAGCAGCGCATACTGGTACTGGTGGATAGATGAAGATTCCAGGGCTGATCTTTCCGATGCCTTGCAAGCAAAAGTCCCACTGATGCAAAAAGAACCCGCAATATATTTCGATGACATTTTTAAGGAGTAATTTTCGGGTGATCAGGATCTGTATAAATGGCACCAAACCTGACGCGAGCCTGTTTTTATTTCACAAGGTTCCTTTTTCTTACAAACTTCCATAACTTCAGAACAACGGGTATTAAACCTGCAACCCTGAGGCGGAAGGGACAAAGAGGGTGTTGAACCTTTTAAGACAACCCTTTCCCTTTTATCAACTCCCACAACAGGAACAGCGGCTATTAATGCCTTTGTATACGGATGCATCGGCGCATTAATGATATCACCGGTCGGGCCATGCTCCACAATCTTTCCCATGTACATAACCGCCACACGGTTTGCAATATGGCTTACAACACTTAAATCATGGGAAATAAAAAGATAAGAAAGATTGTTTTTTTCACGAAGATCCATAAGAAGGTTAATAACCTGGGCCTGAACAGATACATCAAGGGCGCTGACCGGCTCATCGCATAAAATGAAATCAGGTCTTAAAGATATAGCCCGTGCTATGTTGATACGCTGGCGCTGACCTCCGGAAAATTCATGAGGGTAACGATACAGGGCATCTTCATCAAGACCGACTTCATTCATGAGCTTTCTTGCATGGTCTTTTCTACTGTCTTTAATCATATTAAATTCGACAAGGCCTTCTATAACAATATCCATAATATTCATTCTTGGATTCAGAGAAGACAAAGGATCCTGAAAGATGATCTGCATCCGTTTTCTTAATTCCCTAACTTCATAACTCTTGAGTGCGAAAAGTTCTTTCCCGTCATAAAGGATACCCCCTTCTCTGGCCTTTTCTAATCCTAATATTGTTCTCCCCAGCGTAGTCTTTCCACATCCCGATTCTCCCACAAGACCGAGGGTTTCCCCTTTTTTGATATATAAAGAAACACCATCAACAGCCCTGACAAATCCGACTGTCCTGGCCAGGATACCCCGCTTTATGGGAAACCATGTTTTAAGATTTTTTATTTCAAGTATTCTATTTTTTCCCACAGGTTTATTCATGCCTTTACACTATGTGTTATTAGCTATAATCTGTGTGTTGGAAATAATTTTATCTGCAATATAACAGGCTGCTTTGTGGTTATGCGTAAGATCAACAAATGGCGGCGTTTCCTCTGAACATCTTTTAAATGCATGGGGACATCGGTCGCGAAAATGACATCCTGACGGATAATGGAAAGGAGATGGTACGTATCCTGAAATCGCTTCCAGTCTACCGGCTTCTACCGAAAGTTTTGGAATCGACTTCAAAAGGCCTTTTGTATATGGATGAGCCGGCCGTGAAAAAATATCGCTGACTGACCCCTCCTCAACAACTCTGGATGCGTACATAACAATTACCCGGTCGCACATTTCCCATATAACTCCCATATCATGGGTAATCAGAAGTATGGAGGATTCTTCCTGTCTCATTTCCCGGATGAGCTTAAAAACCTGGGCCTGTATTGTAACGTCAAGGGCGGTTGTCGGTTCATCGGCTATAATGAGATCCGGCTCCAGCATTAAAGCCATGGCAATCATAATACGTTGTTGCATGCCGCCGGAAAGTTGAAAGGGATATGCATACATTCTCTCGCCGGCATCTGATATTTTTACTTTTTCAAGCCAGCTTTCGGAAATACGCCAGGCATCTTTCTTTTTTATTGAACCATGAAGCTGAAGGACTTCAACCATCTGCTGACCAATCCTCTGTAAAGGCGACAGGGCGGCTAAAGGCTCCTGAAAGATCATGCTGACTGCACGACCTCTAATTTTCCGGACTTCCTTTGGATCTAATTTCAAAAGGTCTTTGTCTCTAAAAATGATGCTTCCACTTTTAATACTACCGGGCGGAGAAGGAATAAGCCTGAGTATACTCAGCGCTGTTACAGACTTCCCACATCCTGACTCACCGACAAGACCAACAATTTCGCCTCTTTCGATGTGAAACGAAACATCTTCTACAGCATTAAAAAGACCTTCATCTGTTTTGAAAGTAACCGTAAGGTTCTTTATTTCCAGCAACTTTTTATTCATCATACAAGTCTGGTATATCTTTTAGGATCATATGCGTTTCTAACGCCATCACCAACGAAGACTCCTAGAAGCATTACAACAAATAGCGCCATTGACGGGTATAATATAAGCCACCAGGCCCACCGGTACTGCTGAGCCTGAAATAAAAGCTCGCCCCAGCTTGGTGTTGGGGGTGGAAGTCCGAATCCGAGATAATCAAGTGCAGCAAGGGCACCGATGGCACCCACAAGTAAAAACGGAAAAAATGTAATAAGAGGTATCATTCCGTTGGGAAGAATATGCTTAAAAATGACTTTAAACGAAGATATCCCCATACATTTTGCCGCTTCTACAAAAGGCTGTTTTCTAAGCCGTAGAAATTCAGCACGCATATAATAGGAAATTCCTATCCAGTTAAAAAGCCCGTAGCAAAACAGAAGTAAAGAAAAACTTCTGCCATAAACCGAACCCATAAGTATCATGATATATAAAAAAGGTAATGCACTCCAGATTTCAATAAGGCGTTGACCTGTAATATCCAAAATGCCACCGTAATATCCCTGTATAGCTCCGGCAATAATGCCGAGAACCATGGAACACGCAACAAGCATCAAACCAAACGTCATTGATGTCCTGAGGCCATAGAGAACCCTGGCCAAAACATCTCTTCCCGCAGCGTCGATCCCCATAAGGTGCCCTTTTACAGGGGCAAATGGAAAACGGACTTCTTCCTTCTCTAAAGCAACTGTGTAGTCCCTATCGTTGATTCTGAATGCAAATGTGTCGACAGGACCAAAAAAACGACTTTTAACAAGTTTTATAAGTTCATCCCTGTCACGTTCTGAAATATCATTCCATATATTTGTATTATGCAGCCCATTATCATACTTAACAAACTCGAGTTTTTTATTAAAAACGATATTTTGGGTTTTATGATCCCCGGATTCGATCTCTCTGAATGTCACCCTGATAGTTTTCGGCGGCTTCGCCCTTGGTGAATAAGTAGAAATAGAAACTATGATTTTATTTCCAGCAGGATTTTTAGTTTTATAGTTAAATGGGGACGCTTTTTTGTTAGAAAACCGAACTCCAACTGCCTGCTTCAGGCTTTCAGGCAGGCTAATATATTCGTTTAGATAGCGACCCCTGACTTCTCTCTCTTTTTTTTCGATAAAGCGACCAAATCGTATAGATTTTACTATTAAATAATCTTTTTGTATATTGACGGTGCCGATCATTGGTACAGGAGTGAAGTTTAGCGTTACATTCTCTGAAACGTCTATCGATTCCGGGTCAATGCTTTCGTATGGTCCGTATGAAATCAACGGAAAGATCATATAGTTATCAGGGTTGTCCCTGAAAGCCGGGCTGTTATTAATCTTGTGATAATCCGGCCTGGTTTTTTTATTGTTTCCGGAAAATACATCTTCTGAGTAAAACTTTAATACCGGAAAATACGATCTCCCTTCAAACCTGATAAAAAGAGGATTGCTGTTGCAGATGAGTTCAGAGCAAAGACTTACAAGATAAAGAGCGATAAGGAACCACAGCGAAATATAAGCACGCTTAATTTCCTTAAAACGCATTAATCGTTTTCTTGCTATCGGATTTTTAATATACTTTATAAGCATTTTTAAAAAAATCAGTTCTCCTGAAAGTTAATTCTTGGATCTATAATAACATACAGGAAATCTGAAAGGATGTTTCCGACAAGACCCAAAATAGCGGTAATCGAAAGAATACCCATAAAGATGGGATAATCTCGGCCAACAATGGCTTCAAGGCTCAGGCGGCCCATCCCGGGTATTTCAAAAACCTGCTCGATAATTACAGAACCTGCAAACATAACAGTTAAAATGGAACCGAATCCGGTTGCAATCGGAATCAACGAATTTCGAAGGGCATGGCCCCATATAGCCCTTGTAAAACTACCACCTTTTGCAAGAACTGTCCTAACATAGTCCCTGCTTATCTGGTCAATGAGAGAATTTTTCATTAGGAGGGTTAAAACTGCAAAGTTCCCGATCACATAACAAAGCACGGGAAGAAACATATGCATGAATATATCTTTAAACTTTCCCCAAAATGTCAGAACAACAAAGTTATCCGATTGGAATCCTGAAACTGGAAAAACATCCAAAAGTCCTTCCATAGTTCCACAAAAAAACATTTTCAGGACCATCCCGAATGCAAAGGGAGGTATTGCATACCCGACAAAAACAATTATGCTGGAGACAAGATCAAACGTCTTGTCATGACGTAATGCTTTGAATATTCCAAGGGGGATACATACAAGATAGGATAAAATAAATCCCGTTATTCCGAAAACCAATGAAACTTTAAAACGCTCCTTTATAAGCTGCCATGCGGTTTTGTTTGGAAACCTGTACGATTCCATCTTCATTCCAAGTCGATCTGTAACAAGCCATTTCCAGTATCTGGTGTAAAAGGGTTTATCAAATCCAAAATGTTCTTCTATTGCCCTGCGCTGCTTATCGGAAATAGATCCCGGCGCTTCAATTCCTCTGCCGGATTCAGCAGCACCTATACCCCTCATCTTCATGATGACCTGTTCAACCGGCCCACCGGGAACAAACTGAATAAGCCCAAAACACAAAATAGTAATCCCGATAAATGTCGGAATTACAAGTAAAAATCGCCTTATGAAATAGTCCATCCGTTCCATATTATAACGCCTTTTCAGAGTTTATGTTATTCTTTTATGGCCGGTACGCTTTTTTATCATGCATACATCACAACCGGTCTCTTTTCAAGGCAAGCTTGCAATTTGACTGTTAAGACAAGTGATGATAAGCTTTTAGTTCCTTTATTACATATTTTGAGTTTTCTGTGGAAAAATTTAAAAACAATCACGAAAACACGGAATTAAAACCTTTTAATTGAATGAGGCAGTTTCAAAATGTTCAATTTTGTTCAAGATCAAGGAAGGCGAAAATTTTAACCACAGGAATATATGAAGTATTTCGAGGATTAAAATTTGAGCCTGACGCAGATATTGGACAAAAGGGGACGTTTTGAAATTTCCTCGAATGGAAATTGAAAAAATGTTCAACACAGCTTTAATCACACCGAAATCAGAGCTTGAAAGAAGAATCGAAAAACTTCAAAAAAAGCTTAATGAAAATCGCATCGAAGGAGTGCTGATTTTACAAAAAGCAGACCTTTTTTACTTTACAGGAACGATTCAGGAGGCCCATCTATATGTGCCTTGTGATAATGACCCGATTCTTATGGTTTACAAGGATCTGGAACGTGCCAGGGCAGAGTCTTCCTTAAATCACATCGTATCTTTAAAAAACACTAATCAAATTCCTGACCTCCTGCATGATAACGGTTATGTGCTCCCCCGTACTTTGGGAATGGAACTCGATGTCCTTCCTTTCAATTTATACAATAGCTACCAGAAATTTTTTGAACATGCAAAACTTGTTGATACCTCACATTATATACGACTCATAAGGGCAGTTAAATCAACATACGAAATTGACATGATTCGCAGGGCAGCCGAACTTTCCGACAAGGTGGCTGATTGCGTAAAGGAATTTCTACATGAAGGGATAACTGAAATCGAGCTTGCGGGAAAAATTGAAGCCAGAGCACGAAAACTAGGCCATCAGGGATTTGTCCGCATGAGGTTGTGGGAAAGCGAATTGTTTTACGGCCATTTAATGGCCGGCCCCTCTGCTGCCGTACCCAGTTATTTATCTTCTCCTACAGGGGGCACGGGTGTCAGCCCGGCGTCCGCCCAGAGTGCCGGGCTAAGACCTATACAAAAACATGAACCGGTGCTGGTCGATTATGTTTTTGTCTTAAATGGCTATATGTCAGACCACGCACGAATTTTTACCCTGGGCAATCTTCCCGATGACATGATCAGAGCACATGAAGCCATGCTGAAAGTTCAAACCGTTTTAAAAAAAGAAGCAAAACCGAAAGTAAAGGCCGGCAAGCTATACGACATGGCACTGAAGCTAACCAAAGAACTCGGCTATGAAGAATATTTCATGGGGGTTGGCGATCGCCGTATCCGTTTTGTCGGACACGGCATCGGCCTTGAGCTGGATGAGTATCCCTTTCTTGCAAAGGGTCAGGAACTTGAATTAGAGGAAGGAATGACTATAGCACTTGAACCGAAACTGATCTTCCCGGGAAAAGGGGTCGTAGGTATTGAAAATACTCACGTGGTAACCGGCAATGGCTTGAAACAGCTCACGCACTTTGATGATAAAATTTGTATATTATAATAGGCAGCCGTTCACGGTTGCCGGTTATACAGTTTACGGTTGAAAAAGACAAAAATCATAAGAGAATTATGAGGCCCTCTTTTGAAGATTTGAAAGAATTAATGCAAGAATTGAGATCAATATACAAAATGCTTTAGTCGTTGCATAGTTCATTGGGAAAACCGTGAACTGTGAACCGACAACTGTGAACGGTTACAAAGCATGAAGGCCAAATTTCCAATTTCTATTTTCTAATTTCAACCTTCCCCGAACGCTTACTATAATACTTATCACTAAAATATATGCTTTCCATCAACCTCCCACGAATGCCGATGACCTATGAGCTATTACCTATCTGTCAAATGCCAGGACATCGATGACCCAAGTCTAACGGTAAATAATGCCAGGACATCGATGACCCGAGTAAA